>NZ_JBQSYD010000025.1:0-62082 GCF_052378905.1 Halomonas sp. AOP22-C1-8
CTTACGTTTTATACCTGCTTACGCTGAATACCTGGCAAGAGGGTTGTTCCCGGTGTTTCTTGCAACCGGCCGACGCAACCAGCCAAATGATTCCTAGGTTATAAGTAAAATCCATTTTTATTCTTCTTCGCTATTACTTACCATGGCCCGCAGAATTAGCAGGCTATGCTTCTGCTGCTGCGCTTGTCACACGGTACATCGTTGATGTGCCGTTTTTTGTTATTCAGGAGGTGCGTTACATGCATGGGTTGATTGCGATCAACGTGTTGGTCTTTATACTGGCGATTGCACTGCTGGCGCGTTGGCAGCGGCGTGGTGCCAGCCTGTCTCGCGTAGTGCTTGCAGGCTTGGTCATTGGGGTAGTGCTTGGCGCGCTATTGCAATGGGGATACGCCGGTTCAGAGGTGCTTGAGGGCACCATCGACTGGGTAAACCTGGTGGGCGGTGGCTATGTCCAACTGTTAAAAATGATCATTATGCCGTTGGTGCTGGTGACCATTTTATCTGCTGTTACGCGCTTACATGATGCCAGTGCGCTGGGCAAGATTAGCCTGGGGGTACTTGGCATGCTCATGCTGACAACGGCGATTTCTGCCGTTATCGGCATTAGTATGACTCAGCTGTTTGGATTGTCTGCCGAGGGGCTGGTACAAGGCGCTCGCGAGCTGGAGCGCGGCCAGGCGATTGTCGAGCGCAGTGTTCAGGTGGCAGACCTGACCATCCCACAGCTTCTGCTCTCGTTTATTCCCAGCAATCCGTTTCAGGATTTAGCGGGCGCACGACCCACCTCCATTATCAGTGTGGTGATCTTTGCGACGTTTCTCGGCTTGGCCGCTCTGGGCATCAAGCGTGAAAATGCAGTGATTGGCGACAAGCTTATCGAAGGCATCGATATTGTGCAGAAGTGGATCATGCGTTTGGTGCGCATGGTGATCCGCCTTACGCCCTACGGGGTACTGGCGTTAATGGCCAAAGTGGTTTCTACGTCGAATCTCAACGATATCTTTAATCTGCTCGGATTCGTCGTTGCCTCCTACGTTGGCTTGGCACTTATTCTGGTCATGCATGCGCTATTTTTGATGGGCGTTGGGGTTAACCCCAAACGCTATTTTCAGAAGGTCTGGCCGGTACTCACCTTTGCCTTTACCTCACGTTCAAGCGCGGCCACGATTCCTTTGAATATCGAGGCGCAGGTAGACCGCATTGGCGTACCCCCTGCGATTGCCAACTTTTCAGCCTCCTTCGGAGCGACCATCGGCCAAAACGGCTGCGCGGGGCTTTATCCGGCCATGCTGGCCATGATGATTGCGCCCACGGTGGGGATTGATCCGTTTTCACTGGAGTTTCTGGCAACGCTGGTACTGGTCGTGACGCTGGCCTCTTTCGGCATTGCCGGTGTTGGCGGCGGGGCAACCTTTGCCGCGATCATCGTGCTCTCAACGCTTGATCTACCGATTGCTTTGGCGGGGCTTCTCATCTCGATTGAGCCGTTGATTGATATGGGCCGCACCGCCATCAACGTCAATGGTTCAATGACGGCGGGTACGGTGACCAGTCGTTTGCTCAAGCAGCACGACGCGGCTATTTTTGCTTCCAACGATGACCAGTTGGACGAGCCGAAAGCAGCGTAATCCAACCGGTAAGTTAAGCAAGCTACAAAAAGCCGCCTTTCGGGTGGCTTTTTGCGTTTGTCGCGTGCGTTATCCTTGAAGAGGAGGGACAAGCAGACATAAAAAAACCAGCGCGGACGCTGGTTTTTAAGCCGATGGCTAACGACACGGTACTAAAAGCGTGCTGTGTTATCGCTCCAGCTTGTCGATCTTGCCGCTCTTGCCATCCCACTCTTCGGCATCTGGCAAGGCATCTTTCTTTTCAGCGATGTTGGGCCACACTTCAGCCAGCTCAGCGTTGATCTCGATAAACGGTTCTTGCCCATCCGGCAGCTCATCCTCTGAGAAGATGGCTTCGGCCGGGCACTCAGGCTCGCATAGCGCACAGTCAATGCACTCATCCGGGTGAATCACCAGGAAGTTGGGGCCTTCATAAAAGCAATCGACCGGGCAAACCTCTACACAGTCGGTGTATTTGCATTGGATGCAGTTTTCGGTAACGACAAACGTCATCGCGCTATCCCTCTTGCGGGACCGGGGGAGGTCCCGGTCATAGGTCAATCATGAATGGTTATAAAACGGCTGTTTCTTATAAGCTAAAAAGTATGGGCGACATTCTAGTGGCGCCCATACCTCACGGCAAGCACTTGGCTATCTTCTCTTGTACCGGTTACAACAAATCTCGCCATTGATAGACCAACGCCAGTGCCTCGCGGGGCGATAAATCATCAATGTCGGCACGCTCCAGTGCTTCTAAAACCGGATGTGGCGCACTGGCAAAGAGATCGTTTTGCTGGGGTGACGGGCTATTGGCAGGGGCGTGTTGTGCCGGGCCTGGGCGCGCCTGATGAGTGTCTACATCGCGCTGTTCCAGGGCAATCAACTTTTCACGGGCGCGCTTGATAACGTGGCTTGGAACACCGGCTAGTTGGGCGACCTGTAAGCCGTAGCTTTGGCTGGCCGGGCCTGCCTCAATGCGATGCATAAACACAATGCTATCGCCATGCTCTGTAGCGGTTAAATGAATGTTTTCCACGCCTTCGGCCTGCTCGGGAAGGGCGGTCATTTCAAAGTAGTGTGTAGCAAAGAGCGTCAGTGCCTGCGCCTGCGCCAAGTGCTCAGCGCTTGCCCAGGCCAGGGAAAGTCCGTCGAAAGTACTGGTGCCCCGGCCGATTTCATCCATCAGCACCAGGCTATGCTCTGTGGCATTGTGCAAAATATTAGCCGTTTCGGTCATCTCGACCATAAAGGTGGAGCGCCCACCGGCAAGGTCATCCGAGGAGCCTATGCGGGTGAATATCCGGTCGACAGGACCAATCTCAGCCGCATCGGCAGGCACAAAGCTACCGCTATGGGCTAGCAGCGCGATTAAGGCGGTCTGGCGCATATAGGTCGATTTACCGCCCATATTGGGGCCGGTAATAATCAGCATGTGACGATCAGGCGACAGCACAACGTCATTGGGTACAAACGGCTTGTCGCTGACTTGTTCTACCACTGGGTGGCGGCCAGCGGTAATGCTAATGCCGGTCGCGTCGCTCAGGGTCGGGTGCACCCAGTTAAGCGCATCGGCACGTTCGGCAAATGCACACAGTACATCAAGTTCGGCAAGCGCCCGGGAAGTGCTTTGTAGCGCCATGAGATGTTCGTTGAGTTCGCTTAGCAGGCGTTCATACAGCCACTTTTCACGGGTCAGTGCGCGAGACTTGGCGGAAAGCGCCTTGTCCTCAAACTCCTTGAGCTCGGGGATAATAAACCGCTCAGCATTTTTCAACGTTTGGCGGCGGATGTAATCAGCCGGTGCCTGTTGGGCCTGGGAGCGGGGTAGCTCTATAAAGTAGCCGTGCACCCGGTTGTAACCCACCTTGAGGTTGGCAAGGCCAGTACGCTCACGCTCACGTAGCTCCAGTTGAACCAGGTAGCTGCCAGCGTTTTCGGCCATGCCGCGATGTTCGTCAAGCTCGGCATCATAGCCATCGGCAATCACACCGCCATCGCGGATCACCACTGGTGGGTTCTCGATCAACGCCCGGCTCAGCTGGTCGGCGATATCCGGATAGGGGCGAATATGCGGACGCAAATTATCCAGCGTACTGCCGCTTTCTACGCCACCTAACTGCTGCTCAAGTGCTGGCAACGTATTAAGGGCGTCTCTTAAGCGGGCCAGGTCGCGTGGGCGGGCGCTATAGAGCGCGACGCGGGCCAAAATACGCTCTACATCACCCACATCATTGAGTGTGTCGCGTAGCGTCATGTATGCAGCATCGAGACTTAAAAGTGCCACCCCCGCCTGGCGGCCCTGCACGGTTTCACGCTGGCGTAGGGGGCGATTCAACCAGCGCTTTAAAAGCCGCGACCCCATGGCGGTGGTGCAGGTGTCCAGTACGCTGGCAAGCGTGTTGTCCGTGCTACCGCCAAGGTTGATATCGATCTCTAAATTACGTCGGCTGGCAGCATCAATGACCACCGCATCATCACGGTTTTCAACGCTGAGTGCCGTTACGTGGGGCAAGCGCGAGCGCTGGGTATCTCGGGCATAGTCAATCAGTACCCCGGCGGCCACCAAAGCGGTGGTAAGGTGGGCGCAGCCAAACCCACGCAGGTCCTGAACTTCAAATTGGTCGCACAGGCTGCGATTGGCGCTTTCCAAATCAAACAGCCACTCGCCCTGGCGACGCAAGCTGCGCTTCTGCGACCACATGTCGGGCAGCGTCAGGCTCTCAGGAACCAGTAGTTCGGCGGGTGAAAGGCGGGTCAGCTCGGCAAGCGTTTCGGCTTCACTTTCGACTTCCAGCACGCTAAAACGCCCGCTGGATAGCTCAAGCCACGCAAGCCCCCAGCGGTCACTGCCGGGTGCCAACGCGACCAGCACGTTGTCGCGCCGAGCATCCAGGAGCGCCTCATCATGCAGTGTGCCGGGTGTTACGATGCGCACGACTTGCCGTTCAACCGGACCCTTGCTGGTTGCCGGGTCACCAATTTGCTCGCAAATGGCCACGGATTCACCGGTAGCCACCAAGCGGGCCAGGTAGCCTTCGGCGCTATGATAAGGAACGCCCGCCATCGGAATGGGTTTGCCACCGGATTGGCCACGCTGGGTAAGCGTGATATCCAACAGCGCAGCCGCGCGCTTGGCATCATCAAAAAACAGCTCGTAGAAGTCCCCCATCCGGTAGAACAGAAGGACGTCAGGGTGTTCGCGTTTGATCTTCAAATACTGCGTGATCATGGGCGTATTGGGGGGGATGGCCTGTGACATGGGCGTCCTGATTGAGCGTGGCGTAAGCGCATCTCGCTTACGGCATGTTCATTAAATAAAAGCGTTAAATACGTTCTTTGAGCGATTTCGTTGAGAAAGCTAAACGCAGTATTCTACGCTGACTGATATCTTACATGAAGGAGCGACCATGACGCCCAGCATAACGAGCCTAAAAAATCTGGATTTGTCCCTGCTGGCGCAGCGGCTTGGAAAGCTTTGCCAGCAGCTGGATATAGAAGTAACCACAGCAGAGTCGTGTACCGGTGGCGGCATTGCCAGTGCGATCACCTCAGCTGCAGGTAGCTCGGCCTACTTCACAACGGGTTACGTGACGTATGCTAATGCGGCTAAAACGCGGCTGATTGGCGTCTCAGACGTTACACTACACACCCATGGTGCTGTCAGTGAAGCGGTGGTGAATGCCATGGTGGCCGGTGCCTGCCGTGATAGCGGCGCGCAGTTGGGCGTGGCGGTCAGTGGTGTGGCAGGCCCCGGGGGCGGCAGCGATGAAAAGCCGGTGGGTACGGTGTGGTTGGCTTGGGGCGATGTTAATCACCAGGACGCCAAATGTTTTCATTTTCCCGGTGATCGCCAAGCGGTACGCGAGCAGGCCGTTCGCGAGGCGTTGGCAGGGCTGGTGGCGCGTCTGGATATGCTGGCTGAGGGTCAGGAAGAGAAATAATCGTTAAAAACCACGTTGAGGATTTGTTTAGCGACGAATTTTTGGCATAATACTGGTTAATTATACAGTCTGTGATGAGGGTGTTTGCATGGCTCAGGATGACAACCGTACGAAAGCGCTAAACGCCGCACTTAGCCAAATTGATCGTCAGTTCGGAAAAGGCACGGTAATGCGCTTGGGTGACGCGCCTCGCGTTGTGATGCCGTCAGTCTCCACTGGCTCGCTGGGGCTGGATATTGCGCTTGGCATTGGAGGATTACCCTTTGGCCGAGTAGTCGAAATCTTTGGCCCTGAATCCTCCGGTAAAACCACCCTGACGCTTTCCGTGATTGCTCAAGCACAGAAGCAGGGCAAGGTGTGTGCGTTTGTCGATGCCGAGCATGCGCTTGATCCAAGCTATGCGGAAAAACTGGGTGTTAACCTCGATGATCTGCTGGTTTCCCAGCCAGACACGGGTGAACAGGCGCTTGAAATCACCGATATGCTGGTGCGCTCAGGCGGCGTTGACGTGATTATTATCGACTCCGTGGCAGCGCTTACTCCGCGTGCGGAGATCGAAGGGGAAATGGGGGATACCCACGTAGGCCTGCAAGCACGTTTGATGTCTCAGGCGCTGCGTAAAATCACCGGTAATATTAAAAACGCCAACTGTTTAGTGGTCTTTATCAACCAGATTCGCATGAAAATCGGCGTTATGTTTGGTAGCCCGGAAACCACCACAGGCGGTAACGCACTGAAATTCTACTCCAGTGTTCGGTTGGATATTCGCCGCACCGGCTCGGTGAAATCGGGCGATGAAGTCACCGGTAACGAAACGCGCGTTAAAGTAGTTAAAAACAAGGTAGCACCGCCGTTCCGTCAGGCCGAGTTCCAGATTCTTTACGGCAAGGGTATCTACCATGCCGGTGAGGTGGTCGACTTGGGCGTACAGTGCAACCTGGTCGACAAGGCGGGTGCCTGGTATAGCTATAAAGGCAGCAAAATCGGTCAGGGCAAGGCAAACGCGGCTCAGTACCTTGAAGAGCATCCGGCCATTATGGAAGAGATCGAAAGCCAGATCCGCGAACAGTTGCTTGCCAAGCCTGACCCCAAGAAAGAAGAGGCATCGGCTGCTGATGTTCCCGCCGATGCTGACGACGACCTGCTGTAACGCTTATGTTTGCTTCGTCACGTGATGCCACCCCACGCGACATCGCACTACAGCTGCTATCTCGGCGCGAGTACTCTCGCGCTGAGATAGCGCAAAAGCTAAAACAAAAAGCCGTTGATACCGCTGACATTGAGGCGTGCCTGGACACCCTTGAAGAGCAGGGGCTTCAGTCAGACGTCCGCTTTGCTGAAAGCTTTATCCGTTCACGCATTATGCGCGGTCAGGGCGTGATACGGATTAAAGGCGAGCTGCGTCAGCGCGGCATCAGTCAGGAAATAGTGGCAGAAACCCTCGCCACCGTAGAAGAGAATGAAGGTGTCGATTGGTTTGAACTGGCCAGTGATACCTTATCGCGACGCTTTTCCTCCCCCGGTGAATCCCCCAAAGAGCGGGCCAAACGAGAGCGCTTTCTAGCGTCACGAGGCTTCGATTTTGAACAAATTCGTTACGCGCTCTCTTGCCTGTAAAGCCTTCTTTCATCACTATTGTGGGTTATCGTTTTCTGACGTCTTTAGCTCTTAGCCATTAACTGCCGCTTTAGTCGTTAGACAACTGCGCTATAATGGCGCTTTTGCGACCCCAGCGGGTAGCGGCGACAGCGCCCTGGGGCATCATGCTTTATTGTTACGGATACCCTATGAGAAGCGCAGAGATTAGACAGGCCTTTTTATCCTTTTTCGAAGAGCAAGGGCATACCATTGTGCCCACAAGCTCTC
Organism: Halomonas sp. AOP22-C1-8; assembly: GCF_052378905.1. Classification (NCBI taxonomy): domain Bacteria; kingdom Pseudomonadati; phylum Pseudomonadota; class Gammaproteobacteria; order Oceanospirillales; family Halomonadaceae; genus Halomonas; species Halomonas sp. AOP22-C1-8. The sequence goes on from NZ_JBQSYD010000025.1 coordinate 7,418, forward strand.
TGGTGCCAGGTAACGACCCGACATTGCTGTTTACCAACGCGGGCATGGTGCCGTTCAAAGATGTGTTTCTTGGCCGTGACCCACGCCCTTATGTGCGTGCCACCTCATCTCAGCGCTGCGTGCGTGCCGGTGGTAAGCATAACGACCTGGATAACGTTGGCTATACCGCACGCCACCATACGTTTTTTGAGATGCTGGGTAACTTCAGCTTTGGTGATTACTTCAAGCGGGACGCTATCCGATTTGCGTGGACGTTTTTAACCGAAACGCTAGGCCTGCCTAAAGAGAAGCTGTGGGTCACCGTGCATATTAGCGATGACGAGGCCGAGCGCATCTGGAAAGATGAAATCGGCATCGACCCGGAGCGCTTCTCCAAGCTGGATGAAGATAACTTCTGGCAAATGGGCGATACCGGCCCCTGCGGCCCCAGCTCAGAAGTTTTCTTTGATCACGGCCCTGACGTATGGGGTGGTCCTCCCGGCAGCGCTGACGAAGATGGCGACCGCTACATTGAGATCTGGAACCTGGTCTTTATGCAGTTTGATCGCGATGCCCAGGGCACGCTGAACCCGCTGCCCAAGCCCTCTATTGATACCGGCATGGGGCTTGAACGGGTAGCGGCCGTTATGCAGGGCGTGCACTCCAACTACGAAATCGATCTGTTCCAGAATTTGCTCCAGGCGGCCGCCAAGGCGACCGGGCATGCCGATATGGCAACGCCTTCGCTACGCGTTATTGCGGACCATATTCGTTCGTGTGCATTTTTAATCGCCGACGGCGTGCTGCCTTCAAATGAAGGCCGTGGTTATGTGCTGCGGCGCATTATCCGCCGAGCGGTTCGTCATGGTCACAAGCTGGGTGCCACCAAGCCGTTCTTCTATACGCTGGTGGATGCACTGGATGCCGAGATGGGCGATGCCTATCCAGAACTGCGTGAGGCAAGCGCCCAAATTGCCCGTATTTTGCTGAAAGAAGAGGAGCAGTTTGCGCGCACGCTGGACCACGGCATGGGCTTATTGAATACCGCGCTTGAGGAGCTTGATGGCAACGTGCTGTCGGGTGAAACCGTGTTCAAGCTGTATGACACGTACGGTTTCCCGTTTGACCTTACGGCGGATGTTTGCCGTGAGCGCGGTGTGACGTTGGATGAAGTTGGTTTCCAGCGCGAGCTTGACGCTCAGCGCGAGCGTGCCCGTGCGGCCAGCCAGTTTGGCGCCGACTACAGCGCCTCTATTGAACTGGATGGCGAAACCCAGTTTACGGGGTATGACCAGCTTGAAGATCAGTCCACGGTAACTGCTATTGTGGATAGCGAAGGCAACGCCCTTGTCGCGCTGGAAGCAGGCCAGAAAGGCACTGTCGTATTAGACCGTACCGCGTTTTATGGTGAATCGGGCGGCCAGGTGGGTGATACCGGCTACTTATACGTAGAGGGGGGCCGCTTCGAAGTTACCGATACACAAAAGCAGAACGGTCATCATCTGCATCAGGGCGTGATGATAGAAGGCACGTTGAACGTGGGGGCCAGCGTTCGTGGCGAGGTTGATGCCAGCTTGCGCTCTGCGACCATTCGCAACCACTCGGCCACTCACTTGCTGCACAAAGCCTTGCGCATGGTGTTGGGCGATCACGTGCAGCAGAAAGGCTCATTGGTAAATGCAGAACGTCTGCGCTTCGATTTCAGCCACTTCGAGCCTCTGAGTGCTGATCAGTTGGCAGAGGTGGAGCGTCTGGTTAACGAGCAGATTCTTGCTAATGCGCCGACGTACGTTGAGCAGATGAGCCTGGAGCAAGCCAAGGCCAAAGGGGCTGCGGCGTTGTTTGAAGCCAAGTATGCGGAAAATGTTCGCGTATTGACGATCGGTGCTGACGGCTTTTCGATTGAACTGTGTGGCGGTACTCACGTTGCACGAAGTGGTGATATCGGCTGCTGCCATATCGTCAGTGAAGTAGGTATTGCCTCTGGCGTGCGGCGCATTGAAGCCATTACCGGCGAGAATGCGCTGGCCTATTTCCGCGAGCAGGAAGCGCGCGTGCAGCGGTTGGGTGATCGCCTGAAAACCAAGCCCGAGCAGGTGGAAGCCCGCGTCGAGTCATTGGTCGAGCGTAATCGCAGCCTGGAAAAAGAGCTTGAGCAGTTGAAGGCTAAGCTTGCAAGCGCTGCGGGTAGCGACATGCTGAGCCAGGCGCAGGAGATCGGCGGCGTTAAGCTGCTGGCGACTCAGTTGGAGGGAGTATCCGGTAAGGAACTGCGTGGCGTGCTTGACCAACTTAAAAACAAGATTGGCTCTGGCGTTATTATCCTGGGCGTTGCCGATGAGGCGGCGGGCAAGGTCAGCCTGATTGCAGGCGTGACTCAAGACCTGACCGAGCGCGTTAAAGCCGGTGAGCTGGTTAACCATGTCGCCTCGCAAGTTGGCGGTAAAGGCGGTGGTCGTGCTGATATGGCGCAGGCGGGTGGCAGTCAGCCAGAAGCGCTGGCTGGCGCGTTAAGTAGCGTCCCCGCGTGGCTGGAAAACATACTTAGCTAATCACAAAGGCCGGTGGCAATTATCTGCAACCGGCCTTTTGCTAACTTAATATAACTACTTTCATCCCCCATTCCCGGACGAATAGGAAAAAACGGCATATGGCACTATACGTACAGAAGTTCGGTGGCACCTCGGTAGGTTCTGTTGACCGTATCAAAGCCGTGGCGGAAAAGGTCAAGGGCTTTCGTGACCAGGGCCACCAGGTCGTGGTCGTGGTCTCCGCCATGAGCGGAGAGACCAACCGGTTGACCGATATGGCCAATGCGCTTAATGATGACCCCGCCCCGCGTGAAATGGATATGCTGCTCTCGACCGGTGAGCAGGTAACGATTTCATTGCTCGCCATGGCGCTCCAGCAGGTTGGCGTTGCGGCCACTTCACACACCGGTGCCCAGGTCGGTATTCATACTGACAATGCTTACACCAAAGCGCGTATTCAGCGCATTGAAACCGAAGACCTTAAGGCTGACCTCGACGCAGGCAAGGTCGTGGTTGTGGCTGGTTTTCAGGGCGTTGATGAAGACGGCAATATCACTACGCTAGGACGTGGTGGCTCGGACACTACCGGGGTAGCGCTTGCTGCGGCACTCGGCGCCGATGAGTGCCAGATCTATACTGACGTTGATGGGGTTTACACCACTGACCCCCGCGTATGCACCAAGGCACAGCGCCTGGAGTGCATTACGGTGGAAGAAATGCTGGAGCTTGCAAGCCTGGGCTCCAAAGTGCTGCAAATTCGTGCGGTAGAGTTTGCGGGCAAGTACAACGTTCCCCTACGGGTACTGTCGAGCTTTGAAGATGGCCCCGGTACCCTAATTATTGCAGATGCTGACCAAGACGAGGACTCCATGGAAGAACCGCTGATTTCCGGTATCGCGTTTACCAAAAATGAAGCCAAGCTGACACTGCTGCACACGCCCGATGTACCAGGTGTTGCGTCGCGCATTCTTGGCCCTATCGCTGATGCCAACATTGAAGTCGATATGATCGTGCAGAACGTAGCACCGGCGGGTGACTACACCGACTTTACCTTCACCGTGGCGAAGGGCGACTACAAGACCACCAAGAAGCTGCTTGAAGAAACGGTCATTCCTGACCTGGGCGGCGGTGAGCTGCGTGGCGATGACAATATCGCCAAGGTATCCCTGGTCGGTGTTGGCATGCGCTCTCACGCCGGTGTTGCCTCGAAGATGTTCCGCGTTTTGGCTGATGAAAACGTCAATATCCGTATGGTTTCCACCTCTGAAATTAAAATCTCAGTGGTGATTGATGAAAAGCATATGGAACTTGCCGTTAACGCGTTACACAAGGCATTTGGCCTGGATAAGTCAGATATAGAATCTGAATAACATTTCTGCCTTAAACCTTCTACGCTGAAAAGGCACTCGCTACTTGCTGGTGGTGAGCTTTCTTTCAACGGGAGGTTTGGGTGTCATGGAGTCAGAGGCATTGGTTAGCGCGCCGCTATGCCGCATAATGGCTTAGTGGCGCCTCTGGTGGACACAACCCGTTGTATAAAACGTCTGAGAAGGAGATCAGCCATGCTCATCCTAACCCGCCGAGTTGGCGAAACATTGATGATAGGTGATGAAATCACCGTCACAGTGTTAGGTGTGAAAGGTAATCAAGTGCGTATCGGCGTCAATGCGCCGAAAGACGTGGCTGTACACCGTGAAGAGATCTATCAGCGCATCCAGCGCGAGCGTAGCAGTGAAGAAAGCGAAGCAGAATAAATGGTCGCTTTTATCGCGCCCAATACAGGGCGTATCAACGGTAAGATGAAGCTGGCGCGAAAAAAATCGGCATAGGACTAGACAGCAGTCGCTGAAATCGGTAACATTCGCGCCGTGCTGTTGAGGAGAGGTGGCCGAGTGGCTGAAGGCGCTCCCCTGCTAAGGGAGTATAGGGTTTATAGCCCTATCGAGGGTTCGAATCCCTCTCTCTCCGCCAGCCGCACATTAGAAGATGCGCCCGTAGCTCAGCTGGATAGAGTACCTGACTACGAATCAGGGGGTCGGAGGTTCGAATCCTCCCGGGCGCGCCATCTTCTAACCTGATGTAAGGCGGAAGCCTATAAGTATTTCATTACAAGTATTTAAGCATAAGCACTTCATCATGTTTAGTAATGAGTATTTACATCACTAAAGCGCCCGTAGCTCAGCTGGATAGAGTACCTGACTACGAATCAGGGGGTCGGAGGTTCGAATCCTCCCGGGCGCGCCAGATTCTAAACCCGTTCTCTTTTATGAGAGCGGGTTTTCTGCTTTCTAGCCTGACCAGGGCGGCTCGCGCTTTGGTTTTGGATCGTTTTAAGCGCCCCGCATTGCGAGGGCGCTTTTTTTTGGTCAATGCCTTGCTTAGTGGCAGCTGACAGCCGCCTCAGGGTGCGCTGTGTCGATGACCAGGTTTTTAAGCAGGGTATCAAGGTCCGTTAGGCGTTTAACGCGCTGAAAGTGCTGGTTGGCTTCTTCGTTGCCCTGACGCATCTGTGCGAGCCACTGCTTTACCAGCGAGACCACAACCCGATCGGGTAGATGCTGCCGCTGAAGATGCGCGTACTCCTTGATCACGCTGGCACGCATTGGCCATGTGGTTTCAGGCAGTCGTTCACCGGTTCGCTGCCAGTGCCGGATACGTGGCGCAAGCCAGGGGTCTGCTAGCGCGCTACGGCCTAACATCACGTCTCTGCAGCCTGACAGGGTGCGCGCTTTCCAGTACGCCTCCAGCGTCCATATATCGCCATTGGCAACCACGGGTATCGATACCTGCTGGCGCACTCGGCCGATCCACTCCCAGTGAGCCGGAGGGCGATAGCCTTCATCACGTGTGCGGCCGTGAACAACCAGGCGAGCGGCACCGCCTGCCTGGGTCGCCTGGGCGCAGGCGACGGCTAAGCGCCGGTCTGAAAAGCCCAGGCGGATTTTAGCGGTGACCGGAATTTGACCCTCAAGTGCTTCGGAGACGGCCTTCACTGCCTGGTAGACGCGTTCAGGGCGGCGCAGTAACGAGGCGCCTCCATCATGCCGATTAACCAGCTTGGCCGGGCAGCCGAAATTCAAGTCCACGCTGACAGCACCCAGCGCTAGCGCCTGGCGAGCGTTTTCAGCCAGCGCCTTGGGGTCAGAGCCAAGCAGTTGCAAATGCACGGGAATGCCGCTGGCGGTCGCAACAGGACGGTTGGTAAGCTCAGGGCAGTGCTTGTAAAACACTCGGGGCGGGAGGCGCGTGTCGACCACGCGGACAAATTCGGTAACGGTCCAATCAAAGCCTGCCTCACGCGTTAATAAGTCGCGGGTGAGGGCGTCGATAACGCCCTCCATCGGGGCGAGGCCAATTTTGCCGTTTTGTAGTAAATTAACAACCATGACTTCCACTATGGCGCGATTGCGTTTTATGCTGGGTGTGGCAGGTTAGTGTATTACTTTGACGGCGCCAAGGGGCTTTTAGAACCCTTTAAGCGTTAATTTATGCTCTACAACAAGAGAGACATTATGCAGAATGCAGAACTACTCCAGGAGGGGCTCGCAATTATGGGGCTTGGGATGGGCTTTGTTTTTGTTTTTCTTACTATTTTAGTCATTAGCGTTACGTTGATGTCAAAACTGTTAGGACGTTTTCAGCCGACGCCTGTGTCGACGTTAGCAGGTACAAAGCCTTCGTCTGCTCCCGCGTTGAGTGGCGAGGACGAGGAAGTGACTGCAGTTATCAGTGCTGCGGTGCATCGTTACCGCTCATTAAAGCGTCACTAATCGGTAATTTTTTAGTCAGCCTATCCCCTTATTTGCCTTTATTTTGTTAGTTTTACTACATATCAATAATTTTAACGTGTGAGCTACTGCTATGAATGAGACAAAACGCCCGCTGGGAATTACCGATGTGGTACTGCGTGATGCCCATCAATCACTGTTTGCGACCCGCTTGCGTCTGGACGACATGCTGCCCATCGCTGAAAAGCTGGATCGTGTTGGCTACTGGTCGCTAGAGACCTGGGGTGGCGCCACCTTTGATGCATGCATTCGTTATTTAGGCGAAGACCCATGGGAGCGCATCCGGGCATTAAAAGAGGCGATGCCCAATACGCCTCAAGCCATGCTACTGCGTGGTCAAAACCTGTTGGGCTATCGCCACTATGCGGATGACGTAGTCGATAAGTTTGTCGAACGGGCCAAAACCAACGGCGTTGATGTGTTCCGTGTGTTTGATGCCATGAATGACCCGCGCAACCTGGAGCGCGCGATTAAAGCGGTTCGTCAGGTGGGTGGGCATGCGCAGGGTACTATTTCCTACACGGTAAGCCCGGTACATACCCTGGATAGCTGGGTCGATCTAGCGACCAATATTGCCGAAATGGGCGCAGACTCGCTGGCTATCAAGGATATGGCGGGGCTGTTAACGCCTTACACCGCATTTGAGCTGGTAACGCGGCTGAAGAAAAATCTGTCTATTCCTGTTCACCTGCACTGCCATGCCACGACAGGACTTTCCACTTCCACCATTCTTAAGGCAGTCGAGGCCGGTATCGATAACGTCGATACCGCGATTTCGTCCATGTCGATGACGTATGGACATAGCCCCACAGAGTCCGTTGTTGCGATGCTCAAGGACACCGACCGTGATACCGGGCTGGACCTTGAACTGTTGGAAGACATCGCGGGCTATTTCCGTGAAGTACGTAAAAAGTACGCTGCTTTTGAAGGTTCGTTACGCGGCATCGATTCGCGCATTCTGGTGGCCCAGGTGCCAGGCGGCATGCTGACCAATATGGAAAGTCAGCTGAAAGAACAGGGCGCGGGCGACAAGCTGGACGATGTGCTTGGCGAAATTCCTCGTGTGCGTGAAGACCTGGGATTTATTCCGCTGGTGACGCCCACGTCGCAAATTGTCGGTACCCAAGCGGTAATGAACGTGATGATGGGCGAGCGTTACAAGTCCATTTCCAAAGAGGTGCAGGCGCTGCTGAAAGGCGAATACGGCGCGGCACCCGCCCCCTTTAACACCGAGCTTCAAGCCCGCGTGCTGGAAGGCGGTCAGCCGATTACCTGTCGCCCGGCGGATAACCTTGCACCTGAAATGCAAAAGCTGGCGGCAGAGCTTAAAGAGAAAGCCGGCGCCGAGCAGGTACGCCTGGCAGAGGGCGACTGTGAAATAGATGATGTCCTCACCTACGCCTTGTTCCCACAAATCGGTCTGAAGTTTCTTAAAAATCGTGATAACGCGGACGCTTTCGAACCCGCGCCCCAGGCGGCTGGTAGCGAGCCTGCCAAGCCTCCGGTGGTTACTCAAGGCAGTGTGCCAGAAGCGGCACGTGGCCCTGAAACCTATACCGTAAAGCTCAATGGCAAAGCGTTTGTAGTGGAAGTTTCTGAAGGCGGCGATATTGGCCAGGTGCAAGAGCAGTCGCCTGCGCCAGCGGCGAGCCCCGCCCCGGCGGCCAGCAGTGGTGAAACCATAGAAGCACCGCTTGCTGGCAATATCTTCAAGGTGAATGTGCGCCCTGGCGACCAGGTAGCGGATGGGGAAGTGGTCATCATTCTTGAAGCTATGAAAATGGAAACCGAAATTCGCGCCAGCAGTGCCGGCACGGTATCGAAAGTCAATGTTAGTGAAGGCGACAGCGTAGCTGTTGGCGACGTACTGATTGAGCTTTAAGGGCCTCGGGAATGGATAAGCTAGTCACGTTATGGGAGGGCTCGGGGCTTTATAACCTTGAGCTTGGCCAAGTGGTCATGATCGGGGTCGGGCTGCTGCTGCTCTATTTGGCGATCCATAAGAAATTTGAGCCGCTGCTGTTGGTGCCGATTGGTTTTGGGGGGATTCTTGCCAATATTCCCGAAGCTGGCCTTGCGATTTCAGCGCTGGACCAGGCCATTGAGGTTGGCAAGCCTGCCGTGCTTCAGCAGGTTGGGGCCGCGCTGGGCGTAATGCTGGATCCTTTGGCGGGTATTGATGCGTGGCGTGAAACGCTCAAAGTGGTTGCCCATGGTGAGGTAGCGCCAGAGCAGCTGCGTGCCGCTAAGGATATTGCGACAAGCGTCGGTTACAGCAATGGCATGCTGTATAACTTCTATTCAGTGGCCATTGCATCGGGTATCGCGCCGCTGTTGATCTTTATGGGCGTGGGCGCCATGACTGACTTTGGCCCGCTGCTTGCCAACCCTCGTACGCTGTTTCTAGGTGCTGCGGCCCAGTTTGGTATTTTCGCCACGCTGTTTGGTGCCGTTGTGCTGACCTCCATGGGCATCATGGACTTCTCGCTGAACCAGGCGGCAGCGATCGGGATTATCGGCGGCGCCGATGGGCCAACGTCTATCTATGTGTCCAGCGTGCTTGCGCCAGAGCTATTGGGTGCTATCGCGGTGGCGGCCTACGCGTACATGGCGCTGGTGCCGTTAATCCAGCCACCTATTATGCGGCTGTTAACCACTGAAAAAGAGCGTCAGATAAAAATGACGCAGCTGCGCCCCGTCTCCAGGCTGGAAAAAGTGATCTTTCCTCTCATGCTGTTGATCCTGGTCGCGCTGTTTCTACCCGACGCAGCACCGCTTCTGGGGATGTTCTGCTTTGGTAATTTGATGCGCGAATGCGGCGTGGTAGAGCGGCTTTCGGATACCGCCCAGAACGCGCTGATCAACATCGTGACGATCGTTCTAGGGCTTTCTGTTGGCTCAAAGCTGATGGCGGAAAGCTTCTTGACGGTGGAAACCCTCGGGATTCTGGGGCTGGGTATTGTGGCCTTCGGAATTGGTACCGCCGCCGGCGTGTTAATGGCCAAGCTGATGAACCTAATGAGCCGTATGCCGATTAATCCGCTGATAGGTGCTGCCGGGGTATCCGCTGTGCCTATGGCGGCGCGTGTAGCTAATAAGGTCGGTCTGGAATCCAATCCGCATAACTTCTTGTTGATGCATGCGATGGGCCCAAACGTGGCAGGGGTAATTGGTTCTGCCGTGGCTGCCGGGGTAATGATTAAATATTTGGGATAAATAGACAGGATTGACGGGGAAGCAGAAGTGCCCCATGCACGGCTTACGGTTTACACCGTAAGCCGTTTTTGGTTCAGGGGGCGGGGGCGTTTACCGGGGTAACGTCCAGCGTGCACTTTAGGCGATTTTCCAAGGGGGAAAGGTCGAACGTATGGTCGCGGGGCCAGCCAATGGTGAGCTGAACACCTTCGCCATCGTAGTTGACGTGTTCAATGGGGATGGCCTTTTCGTCGCACCAGGCGCGGGCGATAGCCTCGCTGGCAAAGGTAAGGCGTAGCGTGTAGGCGTCTCGCTCAATCACTTCACGCGTCGGTAAGGTTTCCAACGCATGGCTGATGGCTTGAGCGTAAGCCCGTGCCAGCCCGCCGGTGCCTAGCTTGGTGCCGCCAAAGTAGCGCGTCACGACACCGCCGATTTCACCCATTTGGCGGCCTTGAAGTACCTGGTACATTGGCCGACCGGCCGTGCCGCCAGGCTCGCCATCATCGGAAAAACCAATCAGCGTTTGCTCCCCGGGCGGCCCAGCAATATAAGCCGTACAGTGATGGCTGGCATTGGGGTGAGCGGCTCTTGCCGCTTCAAGAAGTGCACTAAAAGCAGCTACATCCGGTGCATGGCATAGCCACGCCAGAAACTGGCTTTTTTCGACCTCTATCTCGGCGGTATGCCACTGCGAGGCAGCTAAATCAGGAACTTGATAACGCAATCAGTGCTCCATAAGGCCATAAGAATTGGCAACAAGGTCGTTGGCACTATCCTGCGCCACACCCATTACCATTCCTAACACTTGAATATCGCGATTGTGCAAAAAGAGATCCGGCGCTTGGGTATCGGCAGGCCATAAATGTACGCCAAAGCGACTGATCGAGAGCTGCTTCAACGCAACAGGTTGCTGATTGATGTGAGCGACGGCGGTTTCTTCGTGGGTATCGCATTGAAAACGCCGAATAATAATGACATCTCCATCAAACAAGTTGCAATCACGCATTCGGTTGCCACGTATTTTGAGGGCGTAGGTATTGTGGCGCGTTCTGCGTGGTGCTGTTTTAAAGGCGCGTGCCGATTGAATGCCTTTAGGTGCGCAGGACGCGCTGCTCAATACGGTAGAACCGGCGTGAGTTGGTGCTGACATCGATATATTCATAGGAAATTCTCCAATGCAGCGCCCTTTCCCTAGGCGTTTAGTAGTGGCAAGCCAGCAGGTTGTTGGCATGTCTTTTCATACAGTGTTTTAGTATACAGCTGTTTTTGCATACAGTGGTAGTGCTGTTTTTATCCAGCGCCTTTTGCTATTCAAAAAGCTGGTTCCGTCAGCACGCTTGGTGCATTCTCACGGCCGCTGCTATTGGCTGGAGATAACCTGGCTTTCCGTGTAGAGTTTTGGCTAACTATCAACCTGTTGGGAGACACCTTTGAGCCTGTGCCTGCAAGCACGACAACTAGCCTGCGAGCGTGATGGGCGCTGGCTATTTGAAGGGCTCGATCTCACGATTCGCAGCGGTGACATCGTTCGAATTGAAGGCCCCAATGGCAGCGGCAAGACCACGCTGTTAAAGCTGCTGGCAGGTCAACTGAGTGATTACCAAGGCGAGCTTTTCTGGAACGGCGCGCCACTTCGCAAGGTGCGTGAACATTATCTGGCCAACCTGCTGTATCTGGGGCATTCGCCAGGCATCAAGGCTGGGCTTTCACCGCTTGAAAACCTGGCCTGGTACCAGGCGCTAAGCGGCGAGCGGGGTAATGAATCGCAGCGCCTGAGCGCTTTGGAGCAAGTAGGGCTTGGCGGTTTTGAGGACGTATTGGCCGGCCAGCTTTCGGCGGGTCAGCAGCGCCGTGTGGCGTTGGCCCGGTTAACGCTGACGCGCCGTCCACTCTGGGTGCTTGACGAGCCGTTTTCCGCCATTGACCACCAAGGCGTAGCCGCGCTTGAAGCGCAGCTTTTAGCTCATGCTCAAGTCGGGGGGAGCATTCTGGTAACCACTCACCATGCGCTGGATGCTTCGCCCGCCGCTCGCTGTATTCAACTGGGATAGACAATGACGCAGGGGCAGAAGGCGACCACTACACTACTTGAAACGCCGGTGCCGGACGGGCTGTGGATCGCCTTTACCGCTACCCTGAAGCGTGATGTAACACTGATGTTCAGACGCCGCGGCGAGCTGTTCAATCCGTTGGTCTTCTTCGCGCTGGTGATAACGCTGTTCCCAATCGGCATTTCACCCGACCGCGCCGTGCTTGCGCTGATCGCGCCAGGTCTTTTGTGGGTAGCGGCGCTTCTGGCGGCGCTTTTGTCGCTGGATAGCCTGTTTCGCACCGATTATGACGACGGCAGCCTTGAGCAGATGCTGCTCGCGCCTCAGCCGCTAGCCGCGCTTAGCCTGGCCAAGGTACTTGCCCACTGGTTGTTGACCGGGCTGCCGCTGGCGCTGGTTGCGCCGCTTCTGGGTGTGACGCTGGCCCTGCCTCCGGGCAGCTATGTGGTGCTTGCGCTTTCGCTTTTGCTGGGCAGCGCCAGTTTGAGCCTGCTTGGCGCGATTGGTGCGGCGTTGACCGTCGGTATCGCGCGAGGCGGTGTACTGCTGTCGCTGCTTATACTGCCGCTGTATATACCGGTGCTTATTTTTGGGGTCGGGGCGGTGCAGGCTGCTGTCATCGGTGAAGGTGTCGCGGCGCACCTGGCCATGCTCGGGGCCCTGCTGGCCGCGTCGCTACTGTTGGCTCCCTGTGCGATTGCCGCCTCGCTACGCATCAGTATCAACGGTTGAGGACAGAACACGCCATGTGGACCTTTATTCATAAATGGGGCTCGCCCAAATCGTTTTATGCAATGAGTGCAAAGGTGCAGCCCTGGTGCTGGGCAGTCTCCCTGGTACTCATTGCGACCGGTACGGTATGGGGGTTAGCCTTTGCACCCACCGAGGTGAATCAGGGGCAGGGCGATAGCTTCAGGATCATTTATGTCCACGTGCCCGCCGCCTTTCTTGCCCAGTCGGTGTTTGTTTCGATGGCGGCAGCGGGCCTGGTCTTCATGGTATGGAAGATCAAGGTGGCGGATATGGCCGCGACAGTCATGGCGCCGTTTGGAGCGGTGATGACGTTTGTAGCGCTTTTTTCCGGGGCGGTGTGGGGTGTGCCCACCTGGGGCACCTGGTGGATGTGGGACGCCCGACTGACCTCCATGCTGATTCTGTTGTTCCTGTTTCTAGGGGTGATCGCCCTGCGCAGCGCTTTTGCCCGTCGTGAGGGGGGATCAAAAGCGGCTTCGGTATTGGCCATGGTTGGGGTCATCAATATTCCGATTATCAAGTACTCGGTGGACTGGTGGTTTACGCTCCACCAGTCGGCGACCTTTACATTGACGTCGCGGCCCCTCATGCCCACGGAAATGTGGCTGCCGTTACTGATCATGGTGCTGGGCTTCTACTGTTTTTTTATCGCTCTTACACTGATGCGTACGCGGAGTGAAATCCTGCGTCGGGAAATTGATAAGCGCTGGGTCAGGGATTTGATCAGGGAGGCGCGGTAATGGCATTTACATCGTTTGGCGCGTTCTTGGCCATGGGCGGACACGGCCCTTACGTGTGGGCGGCCTGGGGCGTCACGGCACTGTTGATGGTTGCCTGCATCATTCATGCTCGTTTTGAGCACCGCCAACTGGCCAGTGCTGTAAAACGCCGTGCCCGGCGTGGTGACCGTCATCCACCCCATCAAGCGAGACATGCTGATGACACCTAAACGCCGCCAGAAGCTAGTGATCATTCTCGGCGCGCTGGCGCTAGCCGCCGTGGCAGTAGGCCTCACGCTCTACGCCCTGCGCGCTAATATCAACCTGTTCTACAGTCCGGTGCAGATTGCCCAGGGTGACGCGCCCATCGAGCGGACAATCCGTGCAGGCGGCATGGTAAAGGAGGGCTCGGTGGTCCGTGACCCGCAAAGCCTGAACGTCGAGTTCCTGGTAACCGACTACGTGGATGAGCTTGCGGTGGCCTATAACGGCATCCTGCCGGATCTGTTTCGCGAAGGGCAGGGCGTGGTAGTGGTAGGAAAACTGTCTACAGACGGGCGGTTTATCGCTGACAAGGTGCTTGCTCGCCACGATGAAAACTACATGCCGCCCGAAGTGTCGCAAGCGTTAGAAGAGGCAGGCTACTCGCCTGCTGATTATCAGGACCAACCGGTTGAAGCAGCCAAGCGTGAATAGGTTGAGCCAATGTCCTATACCCTAGAGTCCGTGTCATGCTGGAGCGCCGATGTTGGTAAAACTGATCCCTGAGCTTGGGCACTTCGCGTTAATTATTGCCCTGCTAATGGCGGTATTGCAGGGCGTAATGCCGTTAGCTGGAGCCGCCACGCGCAAGCCGCTTTGGATGGCATATGGTCATCCCATGGCCACGGGGCAGTTTCTGTTTATCGCAGCGGCTTATGTGTGCCTAACCGCCAGCTACGCGCTGGATGACTTCAGCGTGGCGAACGTCGCCAACAACTCCAACTCGCTGTTGCCCTGGTACTACAAGCTCAGTGCGGTGTGGGGCAACCATGAAGGGTCGGTGCTGTTGTGGAGCCTGATGCTGGCGGGCTGGGGGTATGCCGCTTCGCGCTTCTCAGGCGGCCTGCCTCGCGACATGGTAGCGCGGGTACAGGGTGTGATGGGCTTGATTAGCGTGGGTTTTTTACTGTTTATCCTGCTGACGTCCAATCCCTTCGAGCGGCTTTTGCCCAACGTGCCTCACGATGGCGCGGACCTTAATCCGCTGCTTCAGGATATTGGCTTGATTGTTCACCCGCCGATGCTCTACATGGGCTATGTCGGGTTTTCCGTCGTGTTTGCCTTCGCCATTGCCGCGCTGCTGGGTGGGCGGTTGGATGCGGCCTGGACGCGCTGGGCGCGCCCCTGGACCAATATTGCCTGGGCCTTTTTGACGGTGGGTATTGCATTGGGCAGTTGGTGGGCCTACTACGAACTTGGCTGGGGAGGCTGGTGGTTCTGGGACCCGGTGGAAAACGCCTCGCTGCTGCCCTGGCTAACCGGCACCGCGCTGATCCATTCGTTGGCTGTCACCGAAAAGCGCGGGTCGTTTAAAAGCTGGACCGTACTGCTGGCCATTTTTACCTTTTCGCTATCGCTGCTGGGTACCTTTCTGGTGCGTTCTGGTGTGCTTACCTCTGTGCACGCGTTTGCCAATGACCCCTCACGCGGCTTGTTTATTCTGGTGCTGCTGACGATCACCGTGACGCTTTCTCTACTGATATTTGCGCTGCGCGCGCCCCGCGTGAGCCATCATGCGAGCTTCAACTGGCTATCACGAGATTCGCTGCTGCTTATCAACAATATTCTATTGGTCATCATGACCGTGACTATTTTGCTGGGCACGCTCTATCCGCTGATTTTAGACTCGCTCAAGCTGGGTAAAATCAGCGTGGGCCCACCGTACTTTAATGCGCTTTTTGTACCGCTGACGGTTGTGATGTGTCTCTTTATGGGGCTTGGTCCGGTCGCTCGCTGGAAGAGCATGCCAGCCAGTGAACTGCGCCGTAAGTTGTGGCTTGCTGGCGTCGCTGCGCTGGTGCTGGGTATGGTATTGCCGCTGATATACACCGGTGAATGGAACCTGTGGGCCTCATTGGGTATTGTGGCTGCGCTGTGGATCGTGCTGCCGATTGGGAAGGATATGTGGGATAAAACCCGCCACGGCTCCAGCCGCCTGGCGGGTTTGCGCAAGCTTTCCCTGGCGTATTGGGGCATGGTGCTCGGGCATGTGGGAATTGCAGTGACGATTATTGGTGTGGCCGTGGTGTCCAACTATGCCACTGAGCGCACGGTGCGTATGGCGCCGGGCACCGAGCTTGACGTCGCGGGCTATCAGTTCACGTTGACGGAGCTTAAAAGCCGCCGAGGCGCCAACTTTATGGCCGATACGGCCGTCATTCAGGTGCGCAATATCGAATCAGGGCATGGTTTTATTATGCGCCCTGAGAAGCGCTTTTATCTGGCAACGGGTATGCCCATGACCCAAGTCGCGCTACGCCCCGGCTTGTTTCGGGATCTTTACGTTGCCATGGGTGAAGATTTGGAGGATGGCAGTTGGGCCATGCGTATTCAATATAAGCCTTTTGTACGCTGGCTTTGGTTGGGCGGTTTGTTGATGGCGTTAGGCGGCATACTGGCAATAGTGGATAAGCGCTATCGCCGAACCAGAACGGCCGACCGTGCCGACGTGGCCCGCTCGCCCAAAACGCAGGAAGCCGCGCTATGAGCCGTCGACTATGGCTGTTACTGCTACCGCTGGGTTTTCTTCTGGTAGCGCTGTTTTTATATCAGCGTTTGCAGCATGACCCGTCAGCGCGGGACTCTGCGCTGATGGCGCGTGCGTTTCCGTCATTTGAGGCCACCACGTTGCGTGATGAAGGCCGCCTGGTCGATCAAACGCTGCTCCAGGGGGAGGTCTCACTGGTTAACGTGTGGGGCGAATGGTGCCCGGCCTGCAAGCAGGAAATGCCCCAGCTTTTGGCATTGGCCGACCAGGGGGTTCGTATGGTCGGGGTGAACTATCGCGATACCCGCGAGAAGGGAATGCACTTTTTAAACGAGTTTGGCGACCCGTTTGAAGTGAATATCTTTGACCCTGACGGCAGCCTGGGCTTTGATCTCGGCGTTTATGGCGCGCCGGAAACGTTTCTGGTCGATGCCGAAGGGATAATTCGCTATCACCATAAAGGCGATATCTCGCCTCAGGATATGGCCGAGCGTATTTTGCCGGAGGTAGCCAAATGGCGTTAATACGTACCCTGGCCGTGCTCTTCCTGCTGCTGTTGTCGACAAGCGTTGTGGCGGAGGGAATCGAGCTGCGTGAGTTTGACGACCCGGTGCTGGCGCAGCGTTATCACGCATTAACCGCGTCCATGCGCTGCCCGCTGTGTGAAAACCAGGCCATCAATGATTCGAACTCGCCTATCTCCGCCGATATGCGCGAACGGGTGTATCAAATGCTGCAGGATGGGCGCTCCGATAGCGAAGTGATCAATCACATGGTAGAGCGCTTTGGCGACTATGTTCTCTATAATCCACGCCTGGAGAGCCGTACCTATCTTCTGTGGGGGCTGCCCATCGGGTTAGGCGTCGGGGGTGTTTTGATCGTGCTGCTGATTGTACGCGCACGGCGCCATGCGTCTGCCAAGGCGCTAAGTGCTGAAGAGCGCGCTCGGCTGGATGCGCTGATTCAGCGCAGGAGATCCTCATGACGCTTTTATGGGTCGCCATGGCGATTGTTATGTTGCCAGCGATTGTCTTGCTACTTTCCCCGCTGCGTAAGGCGCATGCGCTTTATGACCAGCAACGTGCATATGAAGCCAACGACACTTCGGCCGAGCAGAACGTGGCCATTTTTCAGCGTCGGCTTGCCTCGGTAGAGGCGGCTCATGCGCGTGGCGATGTTGGTGCCGCGCAGCTTGAAGAAGGAACGCTGGAACTTGAGCGTAGCCTTCTGGAAGATACTGCCACGCTGGCCGTACGACCGCTACAATCGCCCCTTGCCGGGCGTTTAGCTGTGCCGTTGATTGCCTTGAGTGTGGTGGCCATCAGTCTTTTTTGGTACCTGGAAGAGGGGGCCGAGGGTGATCTTGCCCTGTATGGCGTTCAGCAGGAATTACTCAACGACCCCGGCGCTACTCCAGACACGTATATTCGTCGTATGGAAGAGCAGGCCGCGCTTCAGCCGGGCAATGCCAACGTGTGGGCCTCGCTGTTTCCGCTGTATCGCGATACCGGCCAGGAAGATAACGCCATCGATGCGCTGGAACGGCTCATCGCGCTGGAAGGCCGGCTTCCTGCACTGCTCGCCCAGCTTGCGCAAATTCGCTTCTTTAGGGCAGGGCGTGAGCTGACCCCGGATGTGCAGCGTTTGGTGAATGAAACGCTGGCTCAGGACCCACGCCAACCAACGGTGCTCGGCCTGTTAGGCATTCACGCGTTTGATAACGGCGATTACGAGGGCGCAATGGAGCACTGGCGGCGCGCGCTGGCAACGGTCAACGATCCGAACACGGCCGACTCGCTACGCGAAGGTATCCGCGCGGCCCAGGAACGCCTGGCCGATACATCCGAAACAGCGGCGGCTGATGAGCCTTGAGCCAATCACCGCTGCCGAAGTCGTTATGAATCATGTATTTTGAATACGTCTCATGTTTATAAATAATTTTTTGTAGGATTGGCATGCGCTTAACCTCTATCCGCCTTGTTGGATTCAAGTCGTTTGTCGATCCGGTCACGGTGCCCTTCGACGGTAATATGACCGCGATTGTCGGCCCCAATGGCTGTGGCAAGTCCAATATTATCGACGCCGTGCGCTGGGTGATGGGCGAGTCCTCCGCTAAAACCCTGCGTGGCGAGTCCATGGCCGACGTTATCTTTAATGGTTCGACCGGGCGCAAACCGGTGAGCCAGGCGTCTATTGAGCTCAAGTTCGACAATCGCGACGGCACCATGGGTGGCGTGTATGCCCAATACGCGGAAATCGTGGTCAAACGGTTAGTGACCCGCGACGGCCAGTCCAACTACTTCTTCAATGGCCAAAAGTGCCGTCGACGGGATATCGCCGACCTGTTTATGGGCACCGGGCTTGGCCCGCGCTCCTATGCGATTATAGGCCAGGGCATGATCTCGCGATTGATTGAAGCTCGCCCCGATGATTTGCGTTCAACGCTTGAAGAAGCCGCGGGCATTTCCAAATACAAGGAGCGCCGCCGCGAAACCGAAAATCGTATGCGGCGCACCCAGGAAAACCTTGAGCGTTTGGACGATATTCGCGAGGAGCTGGATAAACAGCTTGAGCGCTTAAAGCGCCAGGCCGAAGCGGCCAAACGCTATCAGGAGTTAAAGCAGCAGGAGTACCGGCTTAAAGGCGAGCTGGCACTGCTACGCGGGCGCACCTTGCGGGCAGAGCAGTCGCAGCAGGAGAGCCGGGTTCGCGAGCTGGAAATCTCAGTTGAAAAAGATGTGTTTGGCGTACGCCAGTGCGAAACCCGCCTGGAGCAAGCCCGCGAGCAGCACGATGAGCTGGCCGAGGTGTTGGAACGCCATCAGCAGCAGTTTTTTGAAACCACCACGCGCATTGCACGGCTAGAGCAGGACCAGGCTCACCGGCGTAGCCGTGAGTCCCAGCTAGCCAACGATATTGCCACTGCACGGCGCGAGCTGGATGAGCAACGCCTGGTGAGCGAAGGCGACCGAGAGCGTCTTGCCGCCATCGACGAACGCTTTGAGGATCTGGCGCCCGAACACGAAGTGCTGGAAGAGCAGCTGGACGCCCTGGAACAGGCCTTGGCCGATGCTACCCCCGCCATGGAAGCCGCCGAGCAGCAGTGGTCGGACGCCGAAAACCGCTGGCGCGATGCCAGCCGCGAAGCCGACCGCAGCCAGGACCAGCTACGCGATTTAGAGCAGCGTATTCAACGCTTACAGGCAGAGAGCCAGCGGCGGCGCCAGCAGCGCGGCGATTTGGCGGACTTGAGCGCGCTACGCGAAGAGCACGCTCAGTTCCAGGCACAGTTGGAAGAAGCTGAAGAGCGTTCCGAAGCCTTCACCCAAACGCGTGAACAGTGGCAGCAGCAGTACAGCGATGCCAAACAGCGTTATCAACAGGCAACGCTTACCCGTGATGATAAACGCGCTGAATTGAGCCAGCGCCAGGGTGAGCTGGCCTCGCTGCAAACCTTGATGGATGCCGCGCTGGCCGACCATGACCCGGACATGGAAGCAACCCTGGCAACCCACGGGCTAAGTAATGCCCCCCGCCTGGGTGAAACCCTCAGCGTGACACCCGGTTGGGAGACGGTCATTTCCTGGCTGTTGGCGCCCTGGTTGAATGCTCGCCTGGTCGCAAGCCACCAGCTTGCCGCACTGCCGCAGGCGCTGGCTACCGACTGGTGTTTGATTGATGAGCAAGCGCCCGCCGCTTCAACCCAGGGCCAGCGGCTGGATTCACTGGTAAGCGGCGCTGGTGCGATAGGTGCATGGTTAGCAAGTATTCACTACGTTGAGTCCGGCGCCGAGGCTGAGCAGCTTGCGCCCGGCCTTGCAGCGGGAGAAAGCGTTGTTAGCCGTGACGGCGTTTGGCGGGGGCGCGGCTGGCTGCATCAGCAGGCCAATGGCGAAGGCGTTGATGCCTTACTGGTAACGCGGCGCCGTTTCAAGGAGCTGGACGCCCTGCGCGAGCAGGATGAAGAAGCGCTGGCGCTGGCTGAAGAACAGTGCGAAACGACCAGTGAGACTATTGAAGCCCTGGAGCTTTCCCGTGAACAGCAGGCTGAGCAGGAGCGTGGCCATGCTGCAAGCGTTCAGCAGTTGGCCATTAAAGAGCGTAGCGCTGCCCAAAAGCTGGAGCATTTGGAGAGCCGGGCCACCGAGCTTGATGCGGAGCTTGGGCAACTGCAAGAGGATGAAGCGGCGTTAACGCTTACCCTGGAGGAGCAGCGTGCCCGCTGGCACGTGGCGATGGAAACGCTGGAAACCACTGCACAAGCACGCGAAGAGGCCAGCGAGCAGCGTGGCCGCCAGCGCGAACAGCGCGACCAACTGACTCAGCAACACGGCCCGTTAAAAGCACAGCAGCAGACGTTGGCATTAGAGCGTGAACGGTTAACCGCTGAGCGGAGTAGTTTGCGCGCCCAGCAGACGCGCTCCAGCGAAAGCGAAGAGCGCTTGACGCTACGCATAGCAGAGCTAGAAGAGTCACGGGAAACGCTACTTGAGCCGGACGAGTTGGCCGGTGAAGAGCTTGAAGAGCTACTACATCAGCGTGAGCAGCAGGAGCGCCGCCTTAACGAAACGCGCCAGCAGGCCCAGTCGCTGACAGAACAGCTGCGCAATGATGAGCTGGCCCGCCAGCAGCACGAACGCAATCTTGAACAGAGCCGCGAGCAGCTTCAGCAGCGGCGTATGGATGTTCAGGCGCTGGCGCTAAAAGCGGCCACGCAAGATGAGCAACTGGCCGAACTGGGGCATGACGCCGATGCCCTGGCCGAGAACCTGCCAAGCGATGCCAGTGAGCAGGTTTGGCAGGAGCGTTTGGAAAGCACTGGCGAGAA
This sequence comes from Halomonas sp. AOP22-C1-8, assembly GCF_052378905.1. Lineage (NCBI taxonomy): Bacteria > Pseudomonadati > Pseudomonadota > Gammaproteobacteria > Oceanospirillales > Halomonadaceae > Halomonas > Halomonas sp. AOP22-C1-8. Next base: position 28,014 of record NZ_JBQSYD010000025.1, read on the forward strand.
GATACGCCGCCTGGGCGCCATTAATCTGGCAGCGATTGAGGAGTACGACCAGCAGGCCGAGCGACGCAACTATTTGGAAGCCCAGCACGCCGAACTGACCGAAGCGCTGGAAACCCTGGAGCGAGCGATCAAGCGTATCGACCAGGAAACGCGGGTACGTTTCAAGGAAACGTTTGATCAAGTGAATAGCGGTTTGCAGGAGCTCTTTCCCCGCGTGTTTGGCGGTGGGGCGGCCTGGCTAACGCTTACCGGTGATGATCTTCTGGAAACCGGGGTGGCGATCATGGCGCGTCCACCGGGCAAGAAGAACAGCACGATTCATCTGCTCTCCGGTGGGGAAAAAGCGCTGACTGCGCTTTCGTTGGTGTTCTCGATCTTCCAGCTCAACCCTGCGCCGTTCTGTATGCTCGATGAAGTTGACGCGCCGCTGGATGATGCCAACGTGGGGCGATACGCCAAGCTCGTAAAAGAGATGTCGGAAAACGTTCAGTTCATCTATATCACCCACAACAAGATTGCCATGGAAGCCGCCGAGCGCCTGATGGGGGTGACCATGCAGGAACCCGGCGTGTCGCGCCTGGTATCGGTGGGGATTGATGAAGCCGCAGCGCTGGTGGACTAGGCGAATTAAGGCAGAATTTTCTTAGCCTTCGCCCAGCTCGCGCATCACTGCATACAGCCTGGATTTGGCTTCAAAGCCTACGCCCGGAATATCGGGCAGGCCGACGTAGCCATTTTCAACCTGAATGCCGTCAGCGAAGCCACCAAACGGCTGGAAGACATCCGGATAGGATTCGTTGCCGCCCAGGTGTAAGCCAGCGGCGATATTCAGTGACATTTGGTGACCACCGTGGGGTACGACGCGGCGTGATGACCAGCCAAACTCATCCATCACGTTCAGCGTGCGCATGTACTCCACCAGCCCGTAGGAGAGGGCGCAGTCGAACTGCACGAAATCGCGGTCGGCACGCATGCCGCCATGGCGTAGCAGGTTGCGGGCGTCCTGGTGCGAGAACAGGTTTTCGCCGGTCGCCATGGGTAATTCATAGTGGTTGGCAAGCTCCGCCTGAAGCGCGTAATCCAGCGGGTCACCGGCTTCTTCGTACCAGAAGAGGTTATAAGGCTTCAGCGCTTCGGCGTAAGCGATTGCCGTTTTCAGGTCAAAGCGCCCGTTAGCATCTACCGCCAGGCGGCTGCCATCGCCAACAACTTCAAGCACGGCTTCGATACGCCGAATATCTTCCTCAAGCGATGCGCCGCCAATCTTCATTTTTACCACGTTGTAGCCACGCGCCAGGTAGCTGCGCATTTCGTCCTGCAGCCTGGTGTGGTCTTTACCAGGGTAGTAGTAGCCGCCAGCCGCATACACCCAGACCTTATCGTCGGCTTGGCCGTTTCGATAACGCTCGGCAAGCAGCTGGTAGAGCGGTTTGCCCTCAATTTTGGCGACTGCATCCCAAATTGCCATGTCGATCGTGCCTACCGCGACCGAGCGCTCGCCATGCCCGCCGGGCTTTTCGTTCTTCATCAGGGTGTCCCAGATAGCAAACGGGTCCAGGTTGTCGCGGGCGTGATCAATGAGCGTGTCGGGGTTGGCCTCGGTGATTCTATCCAGAAAGCGGTCACGCATGAGCGCTCCCTGGCCATAGCGCCCGTTGGAGTTAAAACCGTAGCCAATCACGGGTTTACCGTCGCGTATCACATCAGTGATGACGGCCACGACCGAACAGGTCATTTTGGAAAAATCGATATAAGCGTTGGCAATCGGGGAGGCAATCGAAACGGTTTTCTCGCGAATATCCACAATACGCATGGCAAGCTCCTTGGTGGTTAAGTGCTTAACCCTATGCGTGACAAGGAGGGCTGCCCAATGCTATTACTAGGTGCTCCCATGCTGAAACGGCATTGCCCCATGGAACTCGTCTGGTTAGAAGACTTTACCGCCCTTGCCGAGCACGGCAGTTTTGTACGTGCTGCAAACGCCCGACATATTACCCAGCCCGCGTTCAGCCGACGGATCCGCGCGTTTGAACAGTGGATGGGCGTTAGCCTGTTTATTCGCACCCCACAGGGCACCACGCTCACCGACGCCGGTAAGCACATACAGGCCAGCGCGTTTGACGCGATTGGCCGACTGTACCGCTTGCGGGCTGAAGCACAGCAAATTGCCGGGGAAGCGACCCGAACGTTGCAATTTGCAGCGACGCACTCGCTGTCATTTACGTTCTTCCCCCGTTGGATAAGAGCCCTGGAGCAGGGAGCGCCCATGGAGGCCGTGCGCCTTCACTCGGATACAATGTCCACGTGTGAGCAGTTGTTGTTACAAGGTGACTGCCAGTTCTTGTTAAGCCATCGGCATTGCGCTGTTCCCTCACGGTTATCGCCTGACCAGTTTGAGAGTATAAAGGTGGGCGAGGATTCGCTGATTCCACTGGTGGGAAAAGAATTAAGCAGTTCTCAGTGCCTGGAAGTGTTGCCTTACCTGGGATATACCGATGCTTCGGGATTAGGCCGTGTTGTTAACCACTGGCTTAATGAAAATGCCACCTCTCTTATAAGTGCGCCTCGCTTTACCAGCCACTTGGCCGCGGTGTTGATGTCCATGGTATTGGAAAATAAAGGCTTGGCATGGATACCTAAAAGCCTTTCAGAACAAGAGATTAGCGATGGTCGGTTAGTGCGTGCATTGGATGATTCGTGGGATATACCGTTAGAAATACATCTGACCCGACCACGTGTATTAGCCAGCCACTTTGCGAACGCATTCTGGCAAAAGCTGTCCAACGGTTAAGCAAATAACTGCTACAACTGTTAACAAATTGAGTAGAAATAATAAAAAAATGTGTAAAAACGCTCAACTTATCTATATTGATCATTATAAAATTGTGGTTAATGCTATGGTAGATTTACCTTGAACTAGTGTGGCTGAGCTGGATTAAAGCCTTTTGCTGTTTTTATATACAGTAGTGGCAGGTTGGTTGTTAAGCTCGCTTCGCTTTAAGAATTAAGTAAACATTAAGTAAGATAGATGCAGTACATATACACCAGGATTAAAGAGCAGATTCACGACCTGAATAATAGCAACTGAGTCTGATCACGATGAACGTCAATATTGCTTAGAAAACGTCAGGAACTGTACTTAGGAACTGTGCTTAGGAACTGTGCCATAACGTAGAAATCGCTAAAAAATGGCTCTATTTATAGTAACCGCGCTATGCTAGTGGTATTTATTTACCACCTGAAAGGTTTTCACTCAGGTATGGCGCTTTAGTAACCGGTTAAATGACCCATGGAATGTTCGACATGGAACTAAGAGAATGGTTAATCATTTTAGGACTGGCGTTGGTGTCGCTCATCGTAGTCGACGGTGTGCGACGACTCCAACGCCAGCGGCGCGTCCCTCGTCTGGACCAGGCGGTTAAGGACCTTCCCGAGGCGAAGCTAACCGAGCTGGATGATGAGGCTAAAGAAGCCGAAATTAGCTGGGAGCTTCCGAACGGTGGCGCACGTGTCGTTAAACCTGCGGACTATAGTGGGGTCGGCGCGAAACCCAAGTTGGAACGTCAAGACCATCCAGGGCCTTCCAGAGTGCTATCCGAATTTAGGCGCTCCTTTGCCAATGCGGTCCCTAAGCGTAAAGCGACTGCTCCGCCAGTGGATACAGCAGCATCTGCACAGCCTCAGCGCCAGGCCGCTGCGCCTAAAGCACGCCCGGCTGACATTGATCGTCGAGAGCCAAGCATCTTCCCGAATAGCGACGCTCCAGCTGACGTGAGCCAGGTTGAACCCCAGCCAACGGCACAAGCCAATCCTGTTAACACTCAGCCGGTAGACAAAACAGCGTCAGAAGCGCATGCGCCTATTGCCGAGCAAGTGCCAACCCAAAGCAAGCCACACACTGGAGAGCCGTCTATCTCCCTATCTACTGCCAACGAAGAGTCCGTTGCTGCGAAAGAAGAGCCTGTCGCGGTGAATGAATCCGTCGCGGTGAATAAGGAGAGCCCCGCTGAGCCGGTCCTCGCTGTTGAAACAGACGCCGATCCTGTGTTGCGTGCAGAGCCAGAAGATGCCGCTTCGGCCAGGGCGCCCAAGCGTCGTCAACTGCGTGAAGATACGGCCGGCGAGTATGACGAGCTGGATGATGATGCCGTTGATGAGTATCGACTGGTCGATTTTGAGGGTATGGGCCGCTCGCTTAAACGTCGCCTGATACAGCGTCGTCAGGAAAAAGCCCGTAAGAAAGCTGAAAAGGCCAAGCGTGCTGAAGCCGCCGCCAAGCTGAAAGCAGAGCGCAAAGCGCTTGAAGCCGAGCAGCGCCGTGAAGCAAAAGAAGCTGCCGAGGCAGAAAAAGCCCGCATTGCCCAGGAACAGGCCGAAGCCCGCGAAGCCGCCGAAATTGCTGCGGAAGCGCAACGGGCCGCTGCACGCCATGACGAGTCTGAACCTGCTTATGCGCATGAAACATCAGCGGATCAGTACGATGACTATGAAGCCTACGATGAAGCGCCGGTGCGTGGCTCGCGTGATAATGTCGTACGTGCTCACCCAACGCTTGAAAAAGCGTTGCGTCATGATGTGCCGGGTGAACATGCCAAAGAAACATTGACCAACGCCGATGAGGTGGTGGTTATCAGCGTGCTCTCCCGGGACCCGGAAGGCTTCGATGGCAGCAAGTTGCTGGATCTCATTATGGCGTGCGGCCTACGCTACAGCCGTGCCATGGGTGTGTTCCACCGCTTTGAAACAGAAAGTGACGACAGCGAACTTCAGTTCTCAATGATTAACGTTGTTAAACCCGGCACATTCCCTATTGAAGAGATGGGTGAGTTTGTAACGCCAGGGATCACCTTTCTGATGCCCTTGCCAGGAGCGGTCGACAGCTCTGCAGCCTTTGAAGCCATGGTGGAAACCGCTATGGTCGTGGTTCGCCATATGAGTGGCGAGCTGAAGGATGAGAATCGTAGCGTCATGACGGCTCAAACCATTGAGTTTGCCCGCCAGCGGGTGCATGAGTTTGAACGCCGCCACCGCCTGCATCGCCACATGCAAGCCCACTAAGTAGCGCTTGCTGTTAAACACCCGCCTTCTTGCAGAAGGCGGGTGTTTTTGTTCCAGGATGTGTCTTTTTGTGATTGATTTTAGCCCGTACGATGGAAACCAACGTTAATGAGTCAGCCTGACCCCCAAGTGCTGGAAGCAGTCACCCAGCTGCGCGCCGAGCTTGATGAAGCCAACTACCGTTACTACGTATTGGATGAGCCAACGTTATCAGACGCTGACTACGACCGGAGACTGCAACGCTTAAAGCAGCTGGAAGCTGAAAACCCAACGCTCGTCTCTCCGGATTCACCGACTCAGCGCGTGGGTGCGGCCCCTGCTGATGGGTTTCCTTCGGTCGCCCACGCCATCCCCATGCTCTCGCTGGATAACGCGTTTAGCGGCGGCGACATCGTGGCCTTTGCTGAGCGCGTCGCAGAGCGCTTGGAGTGCGCAGCAGATGACGTTGAGTTTACCTGTGAACCGAAGCTTGATGGCGCTGCGGTATCGCTGGTGTATGAGCAGGGCGTGCTGGTGAGTGGCGCCACCCGTGGCGATGGCCGCACTGGGGAAGGCATTACCTCTAACCTGCGTACGCTGCGCTCGGTGCCTTTAAAGCTAATGGGCAAGCAGATCCCTGAGCTTTTGGAAGTGCGCGGTGAAGTCATCATGCGCCACCAGGGGTTTGAAGCGCTTAACGAGCGTGCACGCGAGGAGGGCAGTAAGGTATTTGCCAACCCGCGTAACGCCGCTGCCGGTAGTTTACGTCAGTTGAACCCCGAGATTACTGCTACCCGCCCGTTGGAGTTTCATGCCTATCAGGCGGCGCGTCTGGAACCGGACATGGGCGACACCACGCATAGCGCACTAATGGATCGACTGGTAACGCTGGGCTTTCGCGCCAGCGCGGAGCTAAAGGTGTTGACTGGCCCGCAGGCGGTCGTTGAGTATTGCGAGCAGTTGGGTGAGAAGCGCGACCAGTTGGGCTACGACATCGACGGCGTGGTGATCAAGGTGAATGCACTGCGCTATCAGCGTGAACTTGGGTTTGTGGCTCGCGCTCCCCGCTGGGCAACGGCGTTTAAGTACCCCGCTCAGGAAGAGATCACCACGCTTAACGACGTTGAGTTTCAGGTAGGCCGTACGGGTGCCATCACGCCAGTGGCAAGGCTTGAGCCCGTTAGCGTCGCAGGCGTTACCGTATCCAACGCGACGCTGCACAACGCTGATGAAATCACCCGCCTGGATGTCATGATTGGCGATACAGTAGCTATTCGCCGCGCAGGCGATGTGATTCCCCAAGTGGTCCGGGTCGATAAGGAAAAACGTCCAATAGACGCGCAGCCGATTGTGTTCCCCGAGCACTGCCCGGTGTGCGGTTCGGATATCGAACGCGTGGCAGGCGAAGCGGTAGCGCGCTGCTCGGGTGGGCTTTTCTGCGCTGCCCAGCGTAAAGAAGCGCTCAAACACTTCTCCAGCCGCAAGGCCCTGGATGTAGATGGCCTAGGCGTCAAACTGATCGACCAACTGGTAGAGCTGGATTGGGTGAAAACACCTGCCGACCTGTTTCACCTGACGGTTGAGCAATGGCAGAGCTTGCCGCGTATGGGCGAAAAATCGTCCATTAATCTGGTCAACGCGCTGGATAAAGCTCGTCATACGACGCTCGCTCGGTTTATCTACGCGTTGGGCATTCGTGAAGTGGGGGAGGCCACCGCTGCCAACTTGGCGAGCCATTTTGGAACGTTGCAAGCGCTTCAAGCAGCCGAACAGGCAGCGCTTGAGGCGGTCAACGATGTTGGCCCCATTGTGGCGGCCCACGTGCATACCTTTTTCCGCCAGCCCCATAACCAGGAGACCCTGGCTGCCTTGATTGAGGCAGGCGTCACCTGGCAGGAAGCCGACGTTACCCAAGGCCCTAGACCGCTAGAAGGTCAAACCTGGGTACTGACGGGCGCCATGGAAAGCATGACCCGTGACGAGGGCAAGGCTCGGCTACAGGCGCTTGGCGCCAAAGTAGCGGGTAGCGTTTCGAAAAAGACCACGGCGCTGGTCGCCGGTGAAGCGGCCGGTAGTAAGTTAACCAAAGCGGAACAGCTGGGCGTAGAGGTTGTGGATGAAGCCACCTTTATTGAACGCCTTGCGCAGTGGGAGCAGAGCGAATGAGCCGTTTCATCGAAGTACCCGCCCGCATGTTGCCGCCGGAAACCCTCGATGCGTTGCTGGAGGCGTTTGTTACCCGGCAGGGTTATGACACCACCGATACCGGCACGGGGATGAAAGGGTGGGTCGACGAGCTTAAACAGCAGTTGGCGCGCAGTGAGCTGATTATTGCCCATGACCTCAAGCTTGAAATGACCGAAGTAATGACCCTGGCGCAGTGGCGTTCCTTCGGTCGTGATCTGGCAGATGATGAGGAAGAGGGTGACTACTGACCGCGAATAATCGCGCTGATAATACGTCGCCCAGGATGAAGATGGTCGACCAACTGAGCCTCAAGCGGCATGGGGTCGTCAAGCAGCCGGGAGGCAATAAGCTCGGCGCATAACGGCGCACTGGAAAGCCCGCGAGAGCCGTGGGCGGTAGATATCCACAACCCTGGGTAGTGCTCCCCGGGGGCATTTGGCACCCGCGAGGCATCTTTTGCCAGCACGGCATAGTCTGACTGCCAGACCGAGGCATTGGGGACTGGGCCTGCATAGGGCGTTTTATCAGGGCTGGCTGCACGTACCGCCGCACGCCCTTCAAGCGCCTGTGGAGTCAGGTAGGTGCCTGCGCTTTCAAGTTCTGCCACCAGCGCTGGAAGCGTTTGGCGAAGCTCGTCAATATTGCGCTGGTGGTCGGAATCGGTCACTTCGGTAGAAGCATTGTTGGGCACGAAGCTTGCCCCAAACGTAAGCACCCCTTCAATGGCGGGCGACACATAGCCACCGGCGCATACCACCCGCTCCGGGCCTTTTACGCCGGCGGGAAGCCTCACCTCACTGACCTGGCCGCGCACCTGTTGGAGCGGCAGATTGGCCGTCTGAGCATACATATTGGCGTAGTGAGCGCTTGCAATCACCACCTGGTCTGCACTTATCGTATTTCCATCAGAAAGTGCGAGCTGCCAGCTCTTGTCTTCACGCTTAAGGGACGTAACATCGCCCTGTCTCAGCGTGATATTAGGCGTTTGGAGTAAGTGCTCACATAACGCTTTGGGCCGCACCCAGCCTGCATGTGGGTAAAACAGGGCGTGTTTGGCTTCAATGGCCACACCGGCTTTCTCACTCAACCCTTGGGTAAGCGGCGACACCACGCTTTCGGGAAGCGAATGCTGCTCGCTAAAGCGCTGCTGGCGCTTGGCCTCTTTCGCGTTGGTGGCCAGTTGCACGACGCCGCAGGGCTGCCAAAGCGTCGGAACCTTTAGCTGATTAAGCCAGCGCTGGCTGTATAAAAGGCCGGAAAGATAAAACCGGCTTTGGTAGTTGGTGTCGGCCGCAAGCTTCACATAAAGCGCCCCTTGGCGATTACCCGAGCCGCCTGCGCCGGGTGCTTCGCGTTCGATCACCGTCACATTAACGCCACGCTTGGCAAGCGCTGCCGCCACGCTGCACCCGGCGATCCCTGCTCCGATAACCGCCACCTGCTGCGTGGGGAGAGGCGCTGGCGGCGTAAACCAGGGCGTTGCCTCACGGCGCTTATCGGTAGGCGGTGTGTCAATCATGCCTGCCAGTATTTCGCGCTTACGCCCGCAGCCCGGGACTTTTTTCCAGCTAAAGCCTGCCGCTTTCAAGCCCCGCTTAACAATGCCCGCACAGGTGAACGTGGCAAAGGTGGCCCCCGGTCGAGAGCGCGCCGCCATGGCTTCAAACAGCTCGGGCTGCCACATTTGTGGATTTTTAGAAGGCGCAAAGCCGTCCAGAAACCAGGCATCGACCTGGCCATCTAACAGCGTCAGCCGCTCGGTGGTATCGCCATAATGCAGATCCAGCGTCACGCGGTCGCTCAGGTGCAGGCGGTGTACGCCGCTAACCGGTGAGGGCCACTGCTCGCAAAGCAGCTGTGAATAACCGGCAAGCGACGGCCAGGCGCGTAGGGCGCGCCCAAGCGATACCTGATCCAGAGGATATTTTTCTGTGGATAAAAAATGCAGCCGTGCCCCGGCGGGCGCGTGCTGCTCAAAACAGGCCCAGGCGCACAGCATATTAAGCCCCGTGCCAAAGCCGGTTTCCCCGATCACAAAGGCGCGCGTGTTTTTCCAAGCGGCAAATCGCTCAGGCAAGCGGTTGGTATTTAAAAAAACGTGCTCGGTTTCTTCAAGACCGCCCTCACGGGAAAAATACACGTCATCAAAATCATCCGAGTGCGGTGAAGTGTCACTCCAGGTGAGCAATGGCGCGCTTAACGCCGTTAAAGGGGGTAAATCAGTAAGGCGTTGAGGCACGCAGATATCCGTAATGACAGAAGTGGTTAAAAAGTAGTCAATTTGTTAATCAGGGCGCTATCTCTGGCTTAGCGAAAAGCGTCCGCCGGGTTTGCACAGAGTTTTCCACAGGCTCTGTGAATTAGCAGGCGGACCCTCCACACTCGCCCTAATCGGTCAAGGCAAAACTTTCTTGAACGGCTTAACAATTACCTTGGCATAGACACCTGCAATGATGTATGGGTCGGCGTCAGCCCAGCCCTGAGCGGCTTCCAGACTGTCGAATTCAGCCACCACCAGGCTGCCGCTAAAACCCGCGTCGCCGGGGTTTTCAGTATCAGCAGCGGGGTGCGGGCCTGCGAGCACCAAGCGACCTTCATCGCGTAGTGCTTCCAAGCGCGCCAAGTGGTCCGGGCGGGCCGCCAGGCGGCGTTCAAGGCTATTCGATACATCTTCACTAATAATGGCGTAGAGCATGGGGATAACTCCTTAAAAGCATGCAGTAAAGCGCCCTATGCAGCATTGACCGCATCCACATAAGCGCGCACCATGGCGAGCGTTTGTAAATCGTCCCACGCGCAGCGCTGTGAACACCAGGTCTTTTGAACACAGCACATTATGACTGTTCGTGGTAGACATCCCTATTCTGACAAACTCGCCACATGACGTCATGCCCATGCCTCTACTTCCTGCAACGTTACTTCCTGCGGTGTTTGATGCCGATCAGCGCTACACGGCTGACCTGCATATGCACTCAACGGCGTCGGATGGCGCGTTAACCCCCACGGAGTTAGTGTCGCTGTGCGCAGCGCGCGGCCTTACCCACATGGCGTTGACGGACCATGACACCATGGACGGCATCGACGAGGCCGGGAAGGCGGCGATACAAGCCGGGCTATGCCTGGTGCCCGGCTGTGAGTTATCCACTCGCTGGCAAGGCATCAACATCCACGTAGTGGCGCTGATGCCCGGTGGCCTGCAAGGCCTGCTGATTGAAGGGCTTGAACAGCAGCGCCAGGCGCGTATTCAGCGCGCTGAAGTGATCGCCGAGCGGTTAGAGAAAGTGGGCCTTAAAAATGCTTTGGAAAAAGCCCGTGAGCAGGCAGGTAGTGACCGCCCGTTAGGTCGACCTGATTTTGCCCGCGCGTTAGTGGCCGAGGGGGTTGTGGCCGATTGGGCCACTGCGTTTAAACGCTACCTGGGCAGCGGTAAAAAAGGCGATGTTAAAGCTCACTGGCCAGAAATCAGCGAAGTCGTCGAGTGGGTGGTGGCCTCTGGTGGCGTTGCGGTGATTGCGCATCCTTTACGCTACGGCTTAACCCGGCGTAAGCGAGGGCAGTTAATGGATACCTTTCAGGCCGCAGGCGGTGACGCGGTTGAATTGGTCAGCGGCCAGCAGAATCCGGATGTCACAAGGGACCTTGCCCGTCAAATGGTCGAGCGTGGGCTTTATGCCTCGTTAGGCAGCGACTTCCACTTTCCCGGCAGCCACGCCGCACCAGGCAGCATGAGCATGGTGCCGCGCACGGCCGCGCCGCCCATTTGGCAGCACCCTCGCTTAGCGCATTTACGCGATGCCCCCGCTGGTCCATTAGCCGCTGCGTCAGCTATGGTATGAGTAAGCGTTTGATAAAAGCGAATACCCTAATGGACTGAAACGCGCCCACGGGCAGGAGCAGACAATGAGCCAATATTTCCAGATTCATCCAGAAAACCCACAAAAGCGCCTGATTGATCAAGCGATCGAGATTATTCGCAAAGGCGGTGTGGTGGCTTATCCCACTGACTCAGGTTACGCGTTAGGCTGTCATCTGGGCGAAAAGAAGGCTATTGAAAAGATCAAGTGGTTGCGCTCGCTGGATGACAAGCACAACTTTACGCTGATGTGCTCGGACCTTTCGGAAATTGGCACCTACGCCAAGGTAGATAATGCGGTGTTTCGGCTGCTGAAAGCGCATACACCAGGACCGTACACCTACATTCTGGATGCCACGACAGAAGTCCCGCGCCTGCTGCTGCACCCCAAACGTCGCTCCATTGGCGTACGCGTACCTGATCACCGGATTGCTCATGCGCTACTGCAAGCGCTTGGCGAACCGCTAATGAGCGTTACGCTGATTCCGGTGGGGGAAGACCTTCCCATGAGCGACCCAGAGGAAATTCGTGACCGCTTTGAAGCGCATTTGGACCTGATTATTGACGGTGGCGCCTGCCACCTGGACCCCACCAGCGTCATCGACCTGCGAGAGCTACCGCCCAAAATTGTCCGTGCCGGACGCGGTGACACGGCTCCCTTCGAAAGTTAAGCCCTTCGAAAGCCAACCCTTTCTCCACGTTGTGCCAGCCCCAAACCGGGGAGGACACAACGCGGGGTTAATAAGTAGTCAGTAGATTTTAAGGCTCTTGCGGTGGCGTTTCCTTTTTGGGGTCTTCCGTCGTTTCATCCAGCCAGGTGCCACAACGAAGGCAGTAGAGTGCGTCTTTTTCGTGACGGTCATGGCCGCATCTTGGGCACGCTTCATCGGAGTAGCGGTCTTCACGGATCGAGCGGATGACCTGGGCTGAAAAAATGCCGGTAGGCACGGCGATAATCGAGTAACCAATCAGGATGAGAAGCACAGTAATCGCTTTGCCAAGCGCTGTGCCCGGTACGATATCGCCATACCCCACCGTGGTAACGCTGACCACCGCCCAGTAGATCGACATGGGAATACTGGTAAAGCCGCTTTCCGGCGACTCGATGGTATACATCAGCGCGGCAAACATGGTGACAACCATAAAAATACTGCAGAAAAACAGCAGTACCTGGCGCACGCTACGCTTTAATGCTTCGATCAGCAGTCGTCCTTCGCCCACAAATTCCATCAGGCGCAGGATACGGAAAATGCGCAGCACGCGGAGTATGCGAATAATCACCAGCGCATGAAAGCCGGGCATCAGCAGTACCAGCCAGGCTGGCAGGATGGAGATTAGATCGACCACGCCATAAAAGCTTTTCAGATAGATAGTAGGACGTTCAAGGCAGTAGATGCGTACCGCAAGCTCTACGGTGAACAGAATCGTAAAGCCCCACTCCAGGTAGTAGAAAAGCCAGCCATACTCCTGGGAAACCTCCTGAACACTGCCGAGCAGAATGACGGCGACGCTGCCCAAAATCATCACAATCAGCGCAATATCGAATCCCTTGGCAGTGGGCGTGTCGGACTCGAAAATAACGTGAAACAGCTGTGTGCGAAGCCCTTCCGCGGCAGGGGTCAGGTTAAAACTCATGGCGATCCTGATGAAATGAACAATCACTTATCACAGTGATTAGGTCTATGGGCAAACGTGCTTGAATCTATCTAAAACAACGTGAAGGTTAGCTTAGCTCGCGTTGCAGCGCTAAACGATGGGAAAGCGTCAGGAGCGTTACTCCATAGGCAATACGGGGTTGCCCAGTGTCATCTAGCGCTGTGGATAGGTGAGCCGCCTGGGCCTTCATGTCCTCGGGCAGTGATGCGTGTTCGGCTAAGCGGGTCAGCGCCTCATGGGTAAGGTTTAGGAACGGGCGCTGCTGGTTGTCGTGGTAGGCATCAAGGGCAAGCGTTGCCCGGTGTAGCCATTCAGCAGGTGTCGTTGCGTTAGGAAGCGGCCACTGTTGGGCGCGCAAGGCGTTACCCCGCGATGCCTTGCTGCTATCAGATGGGCGAAGCGGAACCTGTTCTGCCAGCGCAATCGCCAGCGACCAGAGCGCTTGCGGGTCACCGTTTTTAAGCTCCAGTTCTACTTCACAAATGGGCGTGCGGTAGTCACCACTTTCAATTTCGCCTTCATCCAGTACCAGCTCAATCTGGCTGCCCTGCCAGTCGAGCTGCCAGCTGTATCGAGTAAAGTCGGTGCGCAATATGGGGGCTAGATGCGTTAGTCGTTCTCTGAGCACTTTGTGGGCAGGCCCATTATTGACTGGCTCGTCGCTGAAAGGTGGCAGTGCGGCGAGACCTGTCTGGTCGAGTTCAGCGCATGCGACCGGCCACTCCCACTCCTGGCGGCTGGATAATCCGCCACCCCCCTGGCCCGCCGTTTTTACCGTTTGCAGCACGCGGCCATCAACTTGACGAAGACGCACCGCGATTCGTGCGTTGGCCAGGTCATGGGTCGGTGTGTCGAAGTAGGTATTGGCTAAGGTCTGGATTAACGGTGTTTTTGTGTCGAGCAAAGGGTGGTGCTTGAGCGCCTCAATACTGGCTTGGGCAAGCGCAAGTTTTATCTCTACTTCGATTGGTGTTGCATTTTTCATGACAATAGCCACTCTTAAACGTGAAGTACTGGTTAAATTTTTGCTACCAATATGAAGTTTTCATGACGGCGGCGAGCGCACTCTTTATACTGGCGTCGCCATTTCCAGGCTCCCCCGAAAACAGGCTAAAAGGCTCTATGGTTACCTCCAACCCTTTTTCCGCGATGTTTGGCCGCTCGCCATTCCAGCCGCTGCTGGCCCACATCGTCAAGGCCAATGAATGCGCCGACCAACTGTTACCGTTTTTTGAAGCATCGCTTGCTGGCGATTGGGATACCGCCACTGAGCTGCGTGAAAACGTAACCCGTTTAGAACACGAAGCGGATGTGCTGAAAACGGATCTACGGCTCAACCTGCCCAGCACCATGTTTCTGCCGGTTTCACGGTCTGATCTACTGGATTTGATTAGCGTCCAGGACAAAATCGCCAACAAGGTGCGCGACATTACCGGCATTATGCTAGGCCGTAAAATGCGCGTGCCTGATGAGCTCGCTGATCCGATGCGCGATTATATGGCGACTAGCGTGGCATGTGTGGCCCAAGCGCGCCAGGCCCTTGAAGAGCTGATGGAGCTTTTAGAGTCAGGCTTTGGGCGTAACGTCGCGGATGTTATGAGCAACATGATCCGTGAGCTGCATAACCTTGAACACCAGGCAGATAGTCAGCAGGTGGCCATTCGTCGCCAGCTGTTTCAGCTTGAAAGCCAACTACCGCCCGTCGATGTGATCTTTCTTTACAAGATTATCGAATGGGTGGGTGAAGTGTCTGACCGTGCTGAGCGCGTAGGCAGTCGCTTGCAGATTTTGACCGCACGCTAAGGGAAACCAATGCAAATTATTGCCCAGTACGGCGAGATATTTATTATTCTGGCCTGTTTATTTGGCTTTTTCATGGCGTGGGGCGTCGGCGCAAACGATGTTGCCAACGCCATGGGAACGTCGGTGGGGTCGAAAGCGATCACCATCAAGCAAGCCATCATCATTGCTGTTATTTTCGAATTTTTAGGTGCCTGGCTTGCCGGTGGTGAGGTTACCGCCACCATTCGTGGCGGCATCATTGATCCCAACCTGCTTGAAGCCAACCCACAGTTTTTGGTTTACGGCATGCTGTCAGCGCTGTTGGCGGCAGGTATTTGGCTGATGGTCGCTTCTGCCCGTGGCTGGCCGGTGTCGACCACACACTCCATTGTTGGTGCCATCGTCGGTTTCGCGGCGGTAGGGTTAGGCGTTGATGCGGTGGCTTGGGACAAGGTCGGCCAGATTGCCTCTAGTTGGGCTATTTCTCCGCTGATTGCCGGTACCATCGGCTATATGCTGTTTAAGTCGGTACACCACTTGATTTTCGAGAGTTCAGATCCGTTAGCGGCGGCCAAGCGCTATGTGCCGGGCTATATATTTTTGGTCGGCTTTATTGTTGCCATGGTGACGCTGACCAAAGGCCTTTCCCATGTTGGTCTGCATCTTAGCTTCAGCGAAAGCCTGCTGCTTTCGATTCTGATTGGTGTGCTGATCATGGGCCTTGGCATAGTGATGCAGCGGCGTATCAAGTACACCAAGAACGCCAATGACCACTTTGGCTATGCCAATGTTGAGCGTGTTTTCGGCGTGCTGATGATCTTTACCGCGTGTGCCATGGCCTTTGCTCACGGTTCCAACGATGTCGCCAATGCGGTGGGGCCGCTGGCCGCCGTCATAAGTGTCGTGCGCAGCGAAGGTATGATTGATAGCGCGGCGTTAGTGCCCTGGTGGGTGCTGATATTGGGCGGCGCGGGTATCGTCGTTGGTCTGGTGACGTATGGGCGTCGAGTAATTGCGACCGTGGGCACCGGGATCACCGAGCTCACTCCTAGCCGTGGCTTTGCCGCAACGCTTGCCGCGGCGAGTACCGTCGTCGTTGCCTCGGGCACGGGCCTGCCAATTTCAACGACCCATACGCTGGTCGGCGCGGTGTTGGGTGTCGGGCTGGCGCGCGGTATGGCGGCACTTAACCTGCGCGTTATTGGCACCATTGTTGTCTCGTGGTTGATTACCCTGCCCGCCGGTGCAGGCTTAGCGATTGTGTTCTTCTTTATGTTTAAAGGCATGTTCGGCTAACGGTGTAACAGGCGGCGCCACCCGGCGCACGCCCGCACGAAAAGCCTCAAGATCAGCGGCACCTTCATGCAGATTTGCGCTAGCCGATTTGCAATAGAAGGTGCCGCTGTTTTTTGCGCTCTGGTAAAGTAGCGCGAGTAGTGTTGTAAACGTCGTTTTTTCTTTCACCTGCTGCCGGAGAGCGGCCCTTGGATAAGCATTTCCCCTTTGTTGATTGGTTTCGTAACGCATCCCCCTACATTAATGCGCACCGGGGGCGAACCTTCGTCATCTTGATTGAAGGAGAAGCCATGGCGTCTGGCCGTGGGGAGCAATTGATCCAGGATTTAGCCCTGCTGCATACCTTGGGCGTGCGCTTGGTGGTGGTATTTGGCACCCGCCCGCAAGTGCAGGAAGCGCTTGGCCAGGCCGGTGTTGAACCCATGCGCATTAACGGACGCTGGGTGGCCGACCGCGCCGTAATGACCCATGTAGAGCAGGTCGCTGCCCACCAGCGGCTTTGGCTTGAAGCACGGTTATCGCTTGGCCTGCCCAGCACGCCGCTTCACGGTGTAGAGCTTAGCGTGATTTCCGGGAACCTGGTCACCGCCAAGCCCTTGGGCGTTCGGGAAGGGGTGGACTTTGATCATAGCGGCGAAGTACGCCGCGTTCGGGCTGGCGCCATTGAAGGGCTGCTCGACAAGGGCTCGCTGGTGCTCCTGCCGCCGCTGGGTTTCTCAAGCACCGGCGAAGTGTTCGACCTTGACGCCGCGGAAGTGGCCCAGCATGCCGCCGTAGCGCTTAAGGCCGACAAGTTGATCCTGCTGGGCGAATCAGAAGGCTTACAGGATGAAGGGGGCGCCTTACTGCGCCAGCTAACGCCTGCCGATGCTGAGCCCCGGCTTGAGAGCGCGCTGCCCGGCAGCGAGCTTGCCCGCCACCTTCAAGCTGCGTGTAACGCTGCACGAGAGGGGGTGGCCCGCACCCACCTGTTGTCGTGGCGCAATCACGATGCGCTGCTGGGTGAGCTTTTTACCCGCGACGGCGTGGGCACCATGATTACCCAGCACCGCTATGAGCAACTACGCCCGGCTAAGCTCAACGATATAGCAGGGCTTCTGGAGTTGCTTGAACCGCTGGAGCGCCGCGGCATGCTAGTGGCGCGCTCGCGTGAGCGTTTGGAGCATGAAATTGATGACTATATGGTTATCGAGCGCGATGGCATGGTGATTGGCTGCGCCGCGCTGCACGTGTTCCCTAACACCACGGTTGCCGAGTTGGCCTGCGTGGCTGTGCACGGTAACTACCGCGGGGGCGAACGCGGTGAGCGCTTAATGGAAGCGCTGGAGCGCCGCGCACGCCAACGCGGTGTTAGCGAAATATTTGTATTAACCACCCACACGGCCCACTGGTTTGTGGAGCACGGCTTCCAAACGGCCAGCCTGGATGATTTGCCGCCCTTGAGGCGCGAAGCTTATAACCACGCACGTAAATCCAAGGTGTTGGTAAAGACACTAACAGGCTAGCCAAGCGTTAGGAGTGCAGGATAAAAGTAGCGCGTGGTAACGAGCGAAGCGAGGCACCCGCGAAAGGGCGGCGAAGCCGCCCCAGCTCTCCCCCGGCATTTAATTCAAATGCCGGGCTTACGTATTTAAAATAACCCCACCGTTCAGGTGGATCGTCTGCCCCGTCATGTACGAAGACTCTTCACTTGCCAGGTACACATAGGCAGGCCCCATTTCGCTCGGTTGCCCGGCGCGATTCATGGGTACTTGCCCGCCAAACTCGGCGACTTTCTCATCGTCAAAGCTTGCGGGGATCAGCGGTGTCCATACCGGGCCTGGGGCAACAGCATTCACCCGAATGCCGCGACCGACCAGCGACATGGCAAGCGAGCGCATTAACCCCTGGATGGCCCCTTTAGTGGCGCTGTAATCGATCAGCGTGTTGTTGCCTTTAAAGGCATTAATGGAGGAGGTGGCAATAATGGTATCGCCTTCCTCCAGATGAGGTAACGCCGCCTTGGAAAGGTAGAAATGGCTAAACAGATTGGTCTGAAAGGTGCGTGTTATCTGATCATCGGGGATCTCGGTCAGATCGCTCCAGTCGTACTGTTCGGCTGCATTGTTGACCAGAATATTAAGCTTGCCGAAGTGGTCTAGCGTTTTTTTAACGATGTCACGACAAAAGGCGGGGTCAGCTACATCGCCCTGTAATACCAGGCAGCGGCGACCTTCCGCTTCCACCAGAGCTTGCGTATCTTCGGCATCTTTAGGCTCTTTAAGGTGAACAATCACGCTATCGGCGCCTTCACGGGCGTAATGTACCGCTACCGCGCGCCCAATACCGCTATCACCGCCGGTAATAATCGCTACCTTATCAACAAGCTTATCGGTGCCTTTATAGCTATCACGAATAAATTCAGGTTCCGGACGCATCTCATGCTCATCACCGGGCTGTTTATTCTGGTGCTGAGGCGGCTGTTTCTGATCGCTCATGTGCAGTGACTCCTTGTTGGGACGTTAATCCTTCCTCTACGAAAAGCCGTGGCCTAATCGTATTCCTGCGTTACTTACACTAGCGCAAGGTTTTATCAAGAGCCAATTCAAGTATTACCGTAACGTTTGATTTATAAAAGATTGAATTATTATAAAGTTCGAGGTTAATGGATGAAGGGTTTTTATAGGCTTGAGCTGGTATAGATGAGTTGTTTGTCCTTTTAATCTTTTTTATCAACCATGTAATGCGTTTGTTGAGGTTTGATGTTTATTTAAGTAGATATTTAAAGGATGGATTAGGTGTTTTAGACCCTGATGAACAAAGGTCATCAGCTTGAGAGGATGCCGCTATTTATCCCTGCTGGATGTGAGTAAAGGCAGCAGTGGCGGGAGGTCAAGGCGGATTGGTTGATGTTTGTTAAAGGCTGGTTTTTGCTTTTAATTAAATGTTTTTTGATATTGGTTAAATAGTGGTGCCGTAAGGGTGTGCTCAAGGTTATAAATTGACAGGGAGTATTGGGTAACTATAGTAAAAAAGCCGATTTATATTAAACGACTATTTAGGTGGTGAGCTCGTTATCTAGTGCGTGTGTTTAATTGATTAGCGGTTCAGTTCGTTTTGTTTCAAGCCACTGTTTGTTAACTGCTTGTTAATAAGTGTTTGTTAGTACGTGCTGGTTAACAAGTACGTTAACGCGTGAAACGACAAGGAGGAAGTAACAAATGAATGATTATGGAAAACAGGCTGACCCAGGTTCTTCAAATACCGACTCGCTCAAACAGCAAGGGCGCGACGCGGCACATGACGTAGGTGAAGCGGCTCAGCATCAGGCTGAAAGCTTTTACAATCAGCAGCGTGATACCGCCACCGAGCAGTCGCAAAAATTTACCAGCGCTTTTCGTAAGATGGCTGATGAGTTTGATCATCAAGATCAGCCGTACTTCTCACAACAGGCGAGAAAGTTTGCCGATACAGCTGATCGTTTTTCAGACAAGCTACGCAACAAGGACTTAAACAGCATCTGCCAGGAAGCGAAAAGCTTCAGCGAGCGTGAGCCTGCCTTGTTCTTTGGCGGGGCAATTGCGGCTGGTTTTTTGGTGACACGCTTCTTGCGTAGCTCAGGCAAGCATTCGCACTCATCTGGCGGTTCAAACCGTTATTCAAACGGCCCAAGTAGTTATGCTCATCCGTCATCGGGTGCTTATTCAAGCCATGAGTCTCCTACGCCTGAGAACCCGGAAGGTGGCGTGATGGGTGGGGCATCTTCGCGTGCCTCGGACCCCACACAGCAACGCTCAGCGCCTACGGCAACGCCCGGCGGCACGGCTGATACCACTACTGCTAGGCCAGGTTCAACCAATCAGCCCGGTGGCTCCGGTCGGCTGTAGCTGGCCTGTGTAGCCGCCAGCTGTGGATCAGCCTGTCGCCAGGTTTAAAAGATTGAGTTGAACGCCCTTAATCAAGGGCAAGAGAGGTTATGAATGGATTCAGATCACAATACGCCCCCACAAGGCGCGTCGGTCGGCTCGCTTTTATCGACGGTGATGCAGGAAATAACGTCGTTAGTGCGCAACGAAACCGAGCTTGCCAAGGCAGAGGTGTCGGAAAAAACGCATCAGGCTATGATCACCTTAGCGGCCATTGCGGTCGCAGGCGCGGTGCTTTTAGGCGGCTTTCTCACGCTGCTTGCCGCCCTTGTCTTTATGCTCAATGAGGTGCTTCCTCCTGATATGACGCCTTGGCTCTCTGCCATTATCGTAGGCGTGGTGGTATCGGTAATTGGCATTGTGATGCTTAAAAGTGGGCTTGCCAAACTTCAGGCGCGCAACCTGGTGCCTGATCGTACGTTGCATAGCCTACAGGCCGACAGGGAGCTCGCCAAAGAGCATAGGCATAACGTCAAGGAGGAGTTGAAATGAGCGATCACAGCCATAACGACAGCCACAGCGATATCCATAACCAGCGCGACCACCATGACCATCGCAGCACTGAAGAGATTGAAAAGGACATTCATCGCTCACGTGAACGCCTTGACGCCACGCTGCATGAAATTGAGGAGCGCTTCTCTCCTCAACAGCTGTTAAACAGCTCTTATGATTATATTCGTCATGGCGGTGCTAACGAGTTTGCATCCAACCTGGGCGCAACAATCAAGCAGCACCCGCTACCGTTTTTGATGACCACTGCCGGTCTTGGTTGGTTGATGCTTTCCCAGCGTCACCCGAACCATGAACGGCGCCATCAGCATGCATCTTCGCACCGCTATGCCGATGAACATGCGGTGAGCGGTTCTCACGGCTCGCCGGGAGTGCCGGTTCATGAG
Source organism: Halomonas sp. AOP22-C1-8 (assembly GCF_052378905.1). NCBI lineage: Bacteria > Pseudomonadati > Pseudomonadota > Gammaproteobacteria > Oceanospirillales > Halomonadaceae > Halomonas > Halomonas sp. AOP22-C1-8. Next base: position 48,626 of record NZ_JBQSYD010000025.1, read on the forward strand.
GGCACGCATACCGATGATGGAACGCCTATCTATAGCGGTACGCCAGGCTACGTTGCCGGTAATCCAGCACAGCATGGCAGTAGCAAAGGCCGTATGAGCAGCATGAAAGAGGGCGCGAAAGACAAGGCTCATCATATTAGCCAAAAGGCCAGAGATACTGCTCACCAGCTTGGCGACAAAGCACATCATCTTGGCGAAAAGGCACAGCACATGGGAGGCAGTATGCGAGACACCACATCCCACCTTCAGCACGGCACGCGGGATCACCTGCACAACATGTCGGATCGCGCTCGCCACGCGGGCAGTCAATCCTCTGAGTTTATTCAGGAGCACCCGCTGGTTGTCGGTGCGCTAGGGTTTGCGCTGGGTGCTGCGTTAGCGGGGCTGTTCCCCACGACGCGTAAAGAGGATGAATACATGGGCGAATACCGTGACCGCGCCTTGCACAAGGCATCCGAAGCGGGCCACGAGCAGGTGGATAAAGCCCAGCAAAAGATTCATGAAAAAGCCGAGCACATGAAAGAAGACGCGCATTCTGACCACACGCATTCAACGTCCGGCCAGCCTTCAGCGTCTTATGCAACGCCGGGCATGTCATCAAGCAGCAGCCCCACAGGCCATGGTTCGGCTTCAAGCATTAGCGCAAGCACCACGGGCGCCACGCCGAATACGGCCAAGGGAGTCACCGAACCCGGCCTTGCAGGCTCCAGTGCGCCCTCCGGTAATACGCAAGGCAACGACACCTTGACGCCACCCAGGCGTTAATCAGGCAAGCAGACGCTCTTATCTTGTCGCGCAGTGCCCGGCCTTGGCTGGGCACTTTTTTATGGGCAGCATTAATGCTTGTTGCGCCCGAAGCCAACCAAAGCGGTAGCGTTCACTCTCGCCGGGGGAGCGCATTCGAGTAGGTATTAAGATGCGCAAGGTGGTCATCGGCGTCCTGCAGTGCTTCTAGCGTGGCAGGGCGGTCACGCTCGGCCAGCAGCGTGCAGAGCACTTCCGAAACGGCTAGGGCTGGGGCCAGAGTATGAAAGAAGCTGTAGCTCTCAGTGGCGCAGTAAACCGTATGCTCGGAAATACTCACCAGCGGTGATACCTCGCTATCGGTGATCGAGAGAACCGCCAAGCCCTTGTCTTTTGCTAGCTGCGCAAGCGTTAGTGTATCGCGCGCGTAGGGGTTGATGGATATGGTCAGCAGCACCTCATCCGGTTTTGCACGAATCAGGGCATCGCCGCCTGTGCCAGCAGGCCCATCAAGATGAACCGAGCGCTCGCCCAACAGCGACATAACGTAATGAAAATGCCAGGCCACCGCATGGCTTGAACGTAACCCCAACACATAGATTTTTTTGGCTGCCGCGAGCCTTTCGGCCATGGCGGTCAAGCGCTGCAGTGGCTCAGGCTCGCAAAGCGCGGCTATCTGGGCGCTCAACCCGTGCAGCATGTGATGCGCAATATCACTGCCTGGCGCGCTTACCGCCTGACCATCACGTTGGCGCACCTTGGCCGCAAAGCCATCGTTTCGCTGACGCACTGTTTGTGCATAGTGGGCGCGAATTTCGTTATAGCCCTGAAAGCCCAGGACCTTGGCAAGCCGTGTCATGGTCGCCGGTTGAACCGCCGCCAAGCGCGCCAGTTCGCGCATGGACACCAAGGCCACTTCTTCCGGATGCTCAAGTAGGTAGCGCGCGGCCTGTTGCAGTTGGGCGGACATACCATCGAACTGCGCAATGATCTGCTCTCTTAACGGATCGCTCTGCGATACAGAGCTTTTTGATTTAGGGCTTTTTGACATAGCAGAGCTGCCTCTTGAATACGCCCAAGGGCTTTAGATGATTGCGCACGAGGGTAAGGGCGCTTTTCGATAAAATAATGATCCATTTGTTTTAAATATTCAATTAAAGATTGGCATGTTGCATTGGCGCCCTCGGTCGTGTCACTCTTATTCTAAATAGGGTGGTTGATGGTCATCTGAAGAGGAAAGGGCTATGACGCGTATTCTTCACCGCAGTATTGGTCAGGCGTTACCGAAAGCGGTGTCAGCGCAGGGCGTTTATATCACTGATACCGAAGGCCGCCGCTACCTGGATGGTTCGGGTGGGGCGGCGGTGACGAGTGTGGGGCACGGCCATCCGGAAGTGCTGGAGGCCATGCGCGCCCAGATTGATAACCTCTGCTACGCCCATACCGGATTTTTCACCACGGATGCTGCCGAGGAGCTGGCCGAGCAACTGGTGAACCTGGCGCCAGACGGGCTGGATTATGTCTATCTGGTATCCGGTGGTTCAGAGGCGGTAGAGGCCGCGTTAAAAATGGCCCGCCAGTATTTTGTTGAAACCGGTAGGCCAGAGCGGCGGCACATTATTGCCCGGCGCCAGAGCTATCATGGCAATACCCTGGGCGCGCTTGCCACCGGCGGCAATGCCATGCGTAGGCAGCAGTTTCAGCCGCTTCTGCCTCAAACGCACCACGTTTCGCCCTGCTACGCCTACCGTGACAAGGCAAGCGACGAATCTTTTGAGGCGTACGCCGCAAGGCTTGCCGATGAGCTTGAGGCCAAAATTCTTGAGCTGGGCCCTGAAAGCGTCATGGCGTTTGTGGCCGAACCGGTGGTGGGGGCGACCCTTGGCGCGGTGGCCGCTGAGGCCGATTACTTCAAGCGAGTGCGTAAAATCTGCGACCAGCATGGCGTACTGCTGATTCTCGATGAAGTCATGTGCGGCATGGGGCGCACAGGCACCCTGTTTGCCTGTGAACAGGACGGTATAACGCCCGATATTCTCACCGTGGCCAAAGGCCTGGGCGGCGGCTACCAGCCGATTGGGGCCGTGCTGTTGTCCTCCGCTATTTATGAGAGCTTCGCCAACGGCTCTGGGCTTTTCCAGCATGGGCATACGTATCTTGGTCACCCGGTCGCGGCGGCTGCGGCGAACAAGGTTGTCGAGATCATCGCGCGGCCTGAAACACTGGCGAATGTAAACGCCATGGGCGCGCGCTTGCAAAGCGGCCTTGAAGCAGCGCTTGGCGCATCACCTTACGTGGGCGATATTCGGGGAAGGGGGCTGTTTCGTGGCATCGAGTTGGTGGCCGACCGCGAGCTAAAGACGCCGTTTGATCCCGCTCGAAAGATTCACGCCAGGATCAAGCGCCAGGCCATGGCCCGGGGCCTGATCAGCTATCCCATGGGCGGTACGATTGATGGCGTGTATGGCGATCACGTGCTGCTCGCGCCGCCGTATACGATTAATGCAGACGAGATTGATCTCCTCATTGAGCGGATCACTCAAGCGATTGACGCCGCAATAGCCGAATAACGGGCGCGAGAGCCAAATAACACAAGAGGAAATACACCATGAAGCAGTCCCCCTGCCCGCCGATGAGCGACGCCGATTGGCCTGAAGCGTTTACAGAGTTACGTGAAGGTTTTGCAGGCGCGATGAACGTCTACCGCACCATGGCACATCATCCGGCCCTGCTAAACGCTTGGGCGCCGTTGCGGCAGCACGTGGTGAAGAACAATGCCTTGGGGCCCGAGTTAACCGAAGTGGTGATTCTACGCGCCGGTTTCCGCCTGGGGTCGGCCTATGAGTGGGCCCACCATGTCAGCCGTGCGCTGGCGCTAGGATTTTCTGATGCGAGAATAAACGCTATTCGTGGCGTGCCTGAATCAATTAACGGCGTTGATGGCCTGATTGTTAACGCGGTAGATGCGCTACTCGACAAGCGAATGCTGGCAAGCGATCAGGAAGAAACATTGGCCGAGGCGATTGGGCGTGAAGCCGTGATCGACCTGATGGCCATGGTCGGCTTCTATTCGGTGCTGGGGTATTTGCTCAAGACCTACGACACGCCGATTGATGAGGGTATTCAAGAAGAGGCGCGGTTGAATCCAGGGCTGTTTTCGCTAACACCACCTTCCGCGTAACCAACGAAGGTTTCTAGCTGTTTACTTGAAGCGCCGTTTTACCTCGACACTCAGCCTGCCTTCACCCAGGCGCAGCGAGAGCTTCTGGCCGGGTTTAGTCTCCTCGGCGCGGCGCACGACCTGGCCCTTTTCATCCTGGGCAATCGCATAGCCCCGGCCCAGTACGGCCAGCGGGCTAATCGCATTAAGCTCCCGTGCGGCGCTGGTTAAACGCGCCTGCTGACGTTGAAGCTGGCGCTGCATGGCGTTTTCCATACGGCGGTGCAATTGACCCACCCGTTCGCTTTCTGCGCGGTGCAAACGCGCCATGTCCTGGCTCGCCAAGCGCTTGCCCAACTGCGTTACGCTTGCCTGCTGCTGAGTAAGCGTTTGCTGCATAGCGCGATTTAAACGCTGGGCAAGGGTCGCCACGTGCTGGCGCTGGCGGTTTAGCTGCTCGCCGGGATGGCGAAGCCGTGCGCGCAGGCTATCCAACTGCTGGCTGTCGCGCTCCAACCGGCGCTGCATGGCGCGGTGCAGGCGGTGTTGTTGATCAACTAGCTGGCGCTTCAAGGCGTGTTGGTCCGGCACCAGGCGCTCGGCGGCAGCGGAAGGGGTCGGGGCGCGAACATCGGCGGCAAAATCGGCAAGCGTGACATCCACCTCATGGCCTACCGCCGACATCACTGGCAGGCGTGAATGAAAAATCGCCCGTGCCAGGTGCTCGTTGTTAAACGCCCACAAATCTTCCAGGCTGCCGCCGCCCCGGGTGATTAACACCACATCGCGCTCAGGGTCTAACCGTGCCTGACGGTTGAGTAGCCCAAGCGCTGCGATCATTGCCGGTGCCGCTTCCACACCCTGCACCGGTACCGGGATTAGCGTTACATCTGCCAAGGGCCAGCGCGCCGCTAAAACGGCCAGTACATCGCGAATGGCCGCGCCGGTAGCTGAGCTTAAAATCAGAATTTTGCGCGGCGGAAAGGGCAGGGGACGCGTATTGGCAAACACGCCTTCGGCATCCAACTGGGCTTTGAGGCGCTCAAAGGCGGCCAGTAGCTCGCCAAGCCCCGCCGCCTGCACGGCTTCGGCAATCAGTTGGTAGTCACCGCGTGGCTCAAACAGCGACACCCGCCCGCGCAGTTTTACCTGGTCACCATCGCGCATCGGCGCCGATACAAAACGCGCCCGCTGACGAAATAGCGCGCAGCGCACCTGGGCGCGGTCATCTTTAAGCGTAAAGTAGATATGCCCGGACGCCGGGCGCGAAACATTAGAAAGCTCACCTTCCACCCACACCTCGCCCACATCGCGTTCAAGGGTTTGCTTGGCGCGTTGGTTGAGTTGGCTGACGGAGAGTGCAGTGGGCGTTGGTGCGTTCATTGCTATCCCTTGCTTTAGGGAACCCAGGAATCTTGACGGCTAGTCGAGTAAAGTGGTGTCGCTACTTCAAGGTATCATTGTATTACCGAGGGAATCACGAGGAAATGCTATGAGTCACCAGCTTACACCGCTGATCGCTTTTTACCGTAGCGAGGCACCAGATCATAAAGGGCGCTATATCAATGCCATTTGGGCCTTGTCGCACTTTTGGTTGGAGCACAGCCATGATTATATTCAATGGCTTTTTCCCATTCCTGAAGCTGGTCGTTTTAACGGTTTTGCCCCGCGACTGACTGATGTCGAGCGTGAAGTATTTCACGACGAGAGTGCGTTACGCGAGCAGCAGCGCGTGTCGTTGGATGTGATGTTACGTTTTTTGGGTTTAGTGCGGGATGGGCTCACCATTACCGCCCAACCGAGCCTCAATATCCGTGATCATGTTTGGCTCAAAGCGGGTGGGCATAATCACCTGCGCATCTCGCGGATGATTCGTTCTTTGGCACTTTGCCACCAGTGCGATCTGGCGCTGGCTCTTCAGCAAGCCGTCATACACATTGGTACCGAGCAGGGCATCGTCTCGAATGCCTCGATCCAGTATTGGAGCGAGGCACATAAGGAGTAGCCTGTATTATTCGGTTATTGTTACTGGCATGCCGCAATAATAGAAAAGCCGTAAAGCCTTACGTCTGGCGTTCCTTCAACGAGACAGCCTCTTCGGCGTGATGTGGTCACTGGGTCTGTCAGTGGCTGGAAGTAGCTGAAGTGGTGGCTCGCGGGGTCATCACTATCCACGTCGGTATCTAGCTGAGATACGATCCTTTCGTGTGTTGCAGCGCTGAGTGCTTCCCATTGCTCCATGTTGCCCTTCTGTCTGTTATCTACATGCAGGTAGAGGGCGATAGGGAGCTTGATAACCTTCTTCTTTAGTGCTTTTCCCAGGCTTGTTTCATCAAGCTCGATGAGCTGATTGACGGCTTTTTGCCACGGGCGAACGAGTCGCTGTGTAGTTGTTGTGTACTCTTCACCAGGTTGACGACCATTCACAGAAGCACGAATGACTTTCAGTTCGACGAGGAAACTGGTGCTGCGATAGTCGAAAATGATATCCACTCGGCCTTTGCCGCTGGCGTCATCTGTCTGACGAGATACCTGTACTTCAGTGGCAATGTGGCCGATCTGGCTATTAAAGCCATCACTGAGCAGCGCCTTGATAAAGGTACCGTAGAGTTCCCGCTCATTGGGAATACGTGTATTGCGAATGAAATGACGCGTATCTGGATCGTCAAGCGCTTCCCCCAACGCACTGCATAATATCACCATCATATCGCGCGAAACACGTGCCCCCGTGATGTTATCCGGATTGCTGTAGTAGAGCTGCTTGGGTTGGTCTGCCATTGTTATTACCTTTTATTAATAATAAACAGCATGATACACCTTGTAGCCATATTATTCGCTCAAGGGTCTGTTTGGCGCGCTGGTTGAGTTGGCTGACGGCTACCTCTTATTTGAGGATGTCTGGAAAGGCTTCATTCAACCACTTAATAAAGTTCCGTTTGGCTTTAAATTCGCTATGTAGCTGTGTCAGCATGTGCGCGAAAGCGCTGTATTGAGCTGGCGTTTGCAGGCTCTTTTTCAGCTCTTTCAGTAATGCGATGCCTTGGCGATAGCCCTGCTTATTGGTTTGTTCTACATATAGCCGTACCAGCCGCAGGTAGAGCGGTATCTGGGCATCGGGAGAGGGCAGGGCTTTGGCTAATTGGTACAGCAAATGCGCTGATACTTTATGCTCAGCGCACAATGCTTGGGCATCGTCCAAACGACCCTCGTGCAAGTAAATTTCCAATAAGCTGTCTTTTGCCCGTTGTACTTGGTAGAAAGGCATCTTCTCCGACGGTTGGGTGATGCATTTTAATAACCAGTCACAGGCCTGTTGGCGATAATCGGTGGCTAGCTGATGTGCTTCTATTAGCGTTACTAGCTGCCGGTAATCTTCCAACTGCTGGGTATGCTGATAGATCCCCCACTGTTGCTCTGCCGCCGCGTCTGCTTCGCCGCGATGCAGCTTTAGGCGTATCTCAAGCCGGTTGCGTTCAAGCTGCCAGCGATGGTTGTTTTTTGCCTCGCACTCAGCAGCATACGTTAGCCACGCTGCCACTTGGTCCCAAGCTTCATACGCTATACACAGCTCAGCAGCCTCTAGGCAGTCCTTCTCATCGCTGATGGTTTTCTGATACAGCGCCAGTATTGCGGGCAGGTCACCGGCGGCTTGCGCACGTTTGAGTAACGGCTCGCGCAGGCGAGTCAATCGGTAGCGATCATCCCATTCCATGGTGGCTGTTTGGTTCGGCAGTTCATCCAAGGCTTGTTGCAGGCGCTCATGATAGGCATTTTGGCTCGCTTGGTTCAGCACATCCAAATAGGCATCAGGAATGGGTGGGTAGCGATCCTCTTCCCCGCCAAATGATTTTTCATAGAGGTAGTCTGCTAGTTTGTCGGCAGGCCAATCGAGCCGCTTTACGGTCTTAATATGCAAGGTGTGCAAGAGGTGTTCGCAGTGGAAACGGAAGCCGCCGGAGTCATCAATGGTTTCCAGCGCTTTATCCATGCGCGCGAGTGCGTAGTCCACCAGTGCCAGGCTTTTTACTGAGGGGAGTTGCGGCACTTGTTCGGCCAACTGTTCAATAACGGCTTCTGCCTTACTGAAATAGTGGCTCACTTGAGAATAGCGGAACAACCCACGATTGATGGGAAACGCAGCGGTGATGCGTTTTTTCAGCGCTTTATGATCCAGCACGCCAAGTGCTGCATCCGCCTTCAACGACCACTGTTGGTACAGCACAGGGTCATTTTCAATAAGCGATAACAGAGCCTCGACCAGCGAGGGTTTGTCTAACGACTCAACGTAAGCGTGAATGCGATCTGAAGTGTCGCCTTCTACCCGTTGTGCTTGCTTGGCTTGCTCTGCGCGGAACGCTAGCGCAACGGCCACGCAGTGCTTGCAGAAATCAATGCCTTCGGAGGCAGGGCAATTACAACCTCCGCTCAAACCTTGCTTGGTTAACGTCAATGTCACATGGTAAAGCTCGCTGCCCTCGACGTCAGCGCTAATGGTGGAACCGCTTTTATCCCAATGGATCACCATGCCCTGTTGGTAATATTGAACCCCTCGGGAAAAAGCCGCATCACCCGCCAACATAACCAACTGTGAGTCTGAAATTAACGTCTCATCCATTGTCGCCACCCGACATTTCTATAGAGCTAAATGACGTATAGGTTAACATTAACTGCAGGGTAATAGCCGTCACAGAGTATGCGCTAGCAGTGAGCCAAGCAGGAGTAGTGACGTTGAATAGGGGCAGTAGCATTGCTGGGGAACCCCTCAAAACGCTATAATGGGGGATTAACTTTTCACGCCCCTTCTTCCCACATCAAATTGGGTGTTGCCGCTATGCTACGTATGGCCCAAGAAGCGCTTACGTTCGATGACGTACTTCTCGTTCCTGGCTTCTCCGATATCCTCCCCAAGGATGTCAGTCTCAAAACTCGCCTGACCCGTAATCTCTCGCTTAATATCCCGCTCGTTTCTGCTGCGATGGACACCGTGACCGAAGCGCGTCTGGCGATTGCGATGGCTCAGGAAGGCGGCATCGGCATCATCCACAAGAACATGACCATGGCCCAGCAGGCCACGGAAGTGCGCAAGGTCAAAAAGCACGAAAGCGTCATTGTTAAAGACCCGGTCACCGTTAGCCCCAAGGCCAAGCTTGAAGACCTTCTCGCCATGGCGAAAGAGAACGGTTTCTCCGGCTTCCCGGTGGTTGAAGGCGAAACGCTGGTGGGTATCGTGACCGAGCGTGACATGCGCTTCCAGCCGAACGTAGGCGACAGCGTAGCCGATATCATGACCCCGCGTGATCGGCTGATTACCGTTAAGGAAGGCACTGACCTTGAAGCCAGCAAAGCCAAGATGCGCGAACACCGCATTGAGAAAATGCTGATTGTTGATGACGCTTTCCACCTGCGTGGCCTGGTCACCTTCCAGGATATCGAAAAAGCCCGCACCTACCCGATGGCCGCTAAAGACAGCGATGGCCGCCTGTTAGTAGGTGCCGCTGTAGGCACCGGACCAGAAACCCCGGACCGTGTTATCGCACTGGCGGAAGCAGGCGTTGACGTTATCATTGTCGATACTGCTCACGGCCATTCCCAAGGCGTTATCGACCGCGTTAGCTGGATCAAAGAGCACTACCCGGATATTCAGGTCATCGGCGGCAACATTGCCACCGGCGCCGCTGCCAAAGCATTGGCCGAAGCGGGTGCTGATGGTGTGAAAGTGGGCATCGGCCCGGGCTCCATCTGCACCACGCGTATTGTGGCCGGTGTGGGCGTGCCGCAAATCACCGCCGTTTCCAACGTCGCCGCTGCGCTTAAAGAGTATGACATTCCGTTGATTGCCGACGGTGGCGTACGCTTCTCTGGCGACCTGGCCAAGGCAATTGCCGCTGGCGCAAGCGCGGTGATGGTTGGTGGCCTGCTGGCCGGTACCGAAGAAGCACCGGGCGAAGTCGAGCTGTTCCAGGGGCGTACTTATAAAGCCTACCGTGGCATGGGCTCCATGGGCGCCATGGCCCAGAACCAGGGCAGCGCCGACCGCTACTTCCAGGATAAGGACGCCGGTGCCGAGAAGCTGGTGCCCGAAGGCATCGAAGGCCGCGTACCGTATAAAGGCATGATGAGCGCCATTGTTCACCAGATGATGGGCGGGCTGCGCGCCTCCATGGGCTACACCGGCTGCCGCGATATTCAGGAAATGCGCACCAAGCCGGAATTTGTCCAGATTACCGGTGCTGGTTTTAACGAATCCCACGTTCACGACGTGCAGATCACCAAAGAAGCTCCCAACTACCGGGTGAGCTAACCAGCGCTTTAAGTAACACGGCGGCGGGCATTGCTCCGCCGCTTGCTTTTCGGCCTTACCAGCAGCACCTCCACTGCTTACTCGAGATACCGCCATGAATGATATCCACGCCCACAAAATCCTGATTCTCGACTTCGGCTCGCAGTACACCCAGTTGATCGCCCGCCGGGTACGCGAAATTGGCGTATTTTCTGAGGTTCGCGCCTTCGATATCACCGAAGAAGAGATCCGCGAGTACAACCCTAACGGCATCATCCTGGCCGGCGGCCCCGAGTCCGTGACCGAGCTGGATTCCCCGCGTGCGCCGCAGTGCGTGTTCGAAATGGGCCTGCCTGTGTTTGGCGTTTGCTACGGCATGCAGACCATGGCCGAGCAGTTGGGCGGTAAGGTGGAAGGCTCCAACAAGAGCGAGTTTGGCTATGCGCAAATCCGCATTGACGCTGAAAACGCGCTGTTCAAAGACATCAAAGATCACGTAGACACCGAAACCGGCAAAGCCCTGCTGGATGTGTGGATGAGCCACGGCGACAAGGTCGCCCAAGCGCCTGCCGAGTTCACCATTACCGCTTCCACACCCAGCTGCCCAATTGCCGCCATGGTCTGGGAAGAGAAGCAGTTCTACGGCGTACAGTTCCACCCGGAAGTCACCCACACCCTGCAAGGTCAGCGGATTCTTGAGCACTTCGTGCTGGATATCTGTAAAGCTGAAAAACGCTGGACGCCTGCCCAAATCATCGAAGACCAGGTACAGCGCGTACGCGAGCAGGTAGGCGACCGCCACGTACTGCTCGGCCTTTCCGGCGGTGTAGACTCTTCCGTAGTCGCCGCGCTGTTACACAAAGCGATTGGCGACCAGCTGACCTGCGTATTCGTAGATAACGGCCTGCTACGTAAAGCGGAAGGCGACCAGGTCATGGAAACCTTCGCCAAGCACATGGGCGTCAAGGTTATCCGTGTAGACGCCGAAGACCTATTCCTGGGCAAGCTTGCAGGCGAGAAAGACCCGGAAGCCAAGCGCAAAATCATCGGCAACACCTTCATCGACGTGTTCGATGAAGAAGCCAGCAAGATTGAAGGCGTCGAGTTCCTGGCCCAGGGCACTATCTACCCGGACGTAATCGAATCCGCCGCCTCCAAAACCGGCAAGGCGCACGTCATCAAATCCCACCACAACGTGGGTGGCCTGCCAGAAACCATGAAGCTCAAGCTGGTTGAACCGCTGCGCGAACTGTTCAAAGACGAAGTGCGCAAGCTTGGCCTGGAACTCGGCCTGCCCTACGACATGGTTTACCGCCACCCCTTCCCTGGGCCGGGCCTGGGCGTGCGTATTCTGGGTGAAGTGAAGAAAGAGTACGCCGACATCCTCCGCGAAGCCGACGCCATCTTCATCGAAGAGCTGCGCGCCTCCGGCTGGTACGAAAAAACCAGCCAGGCATTCGCCGTCTTCCTGCCGGTTAAATCCGTCGGCGTAGTAGGCGACGGCCGCCGCTACGAGTGGGTTATCGCCATTCGCGCAGTAGAAACCATCGACTTCATGACCGCCCGCTGGGCGCACCTGCCGTATGAGTTGTTGGAGAAGGTGTCCAACCGGATTATCAATGAGTTGGGTGGGGTGTCGCGGGTGACTTATGATGTGAGTAGTAAGCCGCCTGCTACTATTGAGTGGGAATAATCCTCCTTTAAGAAAGGTCTGGCATTAACAGGCACTAAATCAACCTTAAGTCCGCGTAATTGCGGACTTTTTTTGTTTTTAGCTTAGTCAATTTTGGCAATGTCTGGCAACGCCAAGCACGGTTTGACCGTGGTATTTTGATGGGTATGATTCATTGGTAATGCCATGGATTACGCCCGATACCATGCTGAGTGTTTTTGATGGGGCATGGTATTAATTTTTTATATCTATTTGTTTTATAAAGATTAACGTCTAGTTTTTTAGGGGTGTTTCAGCATGGTATCAAACAAGAATAATAGGTCGAAACATGCTGACTGATACCAAGCTACGCAATCTCAAACCCAAAGATAAACTTTACAAAGTCAATGATCGTGATGGCCTCTATGTTGCTGTCACCAAAGCGGGGTCTATCTCCTTTCGCTACAATTACTCGATCAATGGCAGACAAGAAACCATTACCTTTGGCCGCTATGGAATAGGAGGCATCACGTTAGCAGAAGCACGTGAGCGTCTCAATGAAGCGAAGAGAATGGTTACTGATGGAAAGTCACCGGCCAAAGAGAAAGCCCGTGCGAAGGCGAGAACGAAAGATACTGAAACCTTTGGTGCTTGGGCTATAAAATGGCTACGAGGTTATCAGATGGCTGATTCTACCCGGGATATGCGTCGCTCAGTCTATGCCCGAGAGCTCAAAGATAAATTTGGTAACTGGAAGCTCACAGAAATTACCCATGAAGATCTGCGAGCACTGACTGACTCGATAGTAGAGCGTGGTGCGCCCGCAACGGCTGTACACACGCGTGATATTGTACTTCAGGTGTATCGGTGGGCAATTGAACGGGGCCAGAAAGTTGAGAACCCGGCAGACTTGGTGAGGCCCGCAAGTATCGCTCGATTTGAGCCAAGAGACCGAACGTTAACACCGGCTGAAATCGGTTTGATGTATCGTTATATGGAAAAAGTTGGAACCACGCCTTCGATTCGTGCTGCGGTAAAATTGCTATTGCTAACTATGGTGCGCAAAAGCGAATTAACCAATGCGACTTGGAGTGAAATTAACTTTAGCGAAGCGCTGTGGACGATTCCGAAAGAAAGAATGAAACGGCGAAAGCCTCACTTGGTGTTTTTGTCACGCCAGGCGATGGACATTCTTATTGCCTTGAAGACATTTGCCGGTGGGTCTGATTATATTCTTCCTTCCCGTTATGACTCCGATGCCCCAATGAGCAGTGCGACAATGAATCGTGTATTGGCTTTAACGTACAAGGCTGCGCAGAAGGACCCTGGTATTTTGTTGGCCCGCCAGGCAGGCGGCCTTCCAGGCCTTAACCTGTTGAGGGTAGAGGCCTTTGCCACGACAGTACTCGCTCAGCTCAATCTCGGAAAAGGTGGCTGTTTCGATGACCACTGATAGCTTGGCTTCTGCCGACCAGTTGTCGGTTAATGTTTGATCTCCGGGCACCGCAGCCCCTCCCGACTTGGCCTGTTTACGCCAAGCATACAGGGTGGCATCGGAAATACCTTCTTGCCGTGCCACTTCAGCAACGGATAGGTTGTGCGGAGGTAACAGCTTCTTCAAC
>NZ_JBQSYD010000026.1:0-61794 GCF_052378905.1 Halomonas sp. AOP22-C1-8
GCGTATCTTCAACCAGTGGGCCTGAAGTGTAGAGATTAATTGCTGAGTTGTTGCCCGCATCACGATCTTGCTGAAAGGTGTTCTCAAGCGTTACTGAGCCTGCCCATTCAGTACTAACGCGACGAGTAATTATATTGATAACCCCGCCCATGGCGTCCGAACCATAAAGAGTGGACATTGGGCCACGGATAACTTCAATACGCTCAATCGCTGAAAGGGGCGGCATAAAGCTGGTTGAGGTCTCGCCAAAGCCATTGGGTGTGACATTGCCCGAGGCGTTTTGGCGGCGCCCATCAATCAGGATCAGCGTATAAGCACTTGGCATGCCACGGATGGAAATATTGAAGCCACCTGTTTTGCCAGTGCCGGAGCGAATATCGACGCCTGGAATATCCTTGATTGCCTCGGCAATGTTGGAAAACTGGTTTTGCTCCAGTTCTTCCCGCGTTACCACAGAGATACTCGCAGGGGCACTATTTAGCGTTTGCTCATACCCGGAAGCGGTCACCACCATGTTATTAAGCTGGGTATTTTCCTGAGCATTGGCCGCGCCAGCGGTCAGCCCAAGAGCAACAGCGCTGGCTAAAGCATTACGAGTAAAGCGTGGCATAGCGATCCCCTTGGTAAATGATTCGGTAATGATATTTATTATCAAATGAGGGTGGGGTTCTAAAAAGAAAAATTCCCATGCGCGAGCCAATATCATGGAACAATGCGTTGCTAAAATAGAAACGCAGGGAGGGCCGGTCTAGGGGCAGGGGTATTACACAAGCGGTTTTCTTTGTGTTGCGTAAAATGGAACGACGGGTTCTATTTAATATAGATGCAAATGTTTTTGAGAATCGTTACTATTCGAACGAATAGTCTAAGAATAGAGGTTCACTATGCTGCGTTCGGTACTGCGTCTTGGCTTGGCCGGTGTGCTATTGAGTAGCTTGATTACCAATGCGCAAGCCCGAGAGCTGGATACTGCTTTTGGAGAAATTGAAGTGCCTGATGCGCCGGAGCGTGTTGTAACGCTATATGAAGGCGCGTTAGACGCATCGTTGGCCGCTGGTGTCACCCCGATAGGCGCAATTGCTTCGCGTGGCAGCAACGATGTCGCTGCTTATATTGGTGAACACACCGATGTAAGCGCGCTGGAAATGGTCGGTGTTACCCGCGAACTCAATATCGAAGCGGTGCTTCGTTTACAACCGGACCTGATTCTTGCAGCGCCCCAGCTTGCTGAAGAGCAGTACCAGTTGCTGTCACGTATTGCCCCCACGGTCGTTCCTAAAACAAGCGGTTTTTCTCGCGACGGCTGGAAAGCAGAAACGCAGCTGTTTGGCCAAGCACTGGGTAAAGAAGCAGAAATTGATGAAGCGCTTGAAAAGGTGGAGCAGCGTGCCGCAGAGCTTAACGAACGTTTGAGTGATGCCAATGTCGGCGGCACCGCTTACCTGGTGCGGTGGATGCCTGCTGGCCCCATGGTCATGTCCTCTGAGCTGTTTTCAACCGGCGTACTTGCTTCGACAGGGCTGATGGTGGAAGACGAAGGCCTGGTCAGTGAGGGCAGTGCCCATAGCGATGTATTAAGCCTTGAAAACCTCTCACTGATTGACAGCGACTGGCTATTTCTTGCCACGCTAAATGAAGATGGCCAGCAAGCGTTGGAGGCTGCCGAACAGAGTAATGCCTTCACCCGTTTGAATGTTGTGCAACAAGAACACGTTGTGCCTGTGAATGGTCAGGTATGGAGCAGCGCCTCAGGGCCGCTGGCTGCCCAGGCCATCTTGAACGATATTGAACAAGCGCTCTTGCCTTAAGCGTCCTTACTATCAAGGTACGCCTGTGAAGGAACGAACATGTCAGTAAGTTCGCTAACGCAGCGCTTTGAACAACGAACGCTGCTGTTAAGCCTGCTCACCGCCCTAGTGGCGGTGAGCGTCGTTAGTTTGTTGGTGGGGGCTGGCAGCGTTTCGCCATTACAAGCGCTCTCTATGCTGTTGGGTAGCGAAGACAGTGACGCGCATTTTGTCGTATGGGAGCTGCGTGCACCACGCACCTTGATTGGCATTGCGGTGGGTATGGCGCT
Source organism: Halomonas sp. AOP22-C1-8 (assembly GCF_052378905.1). NCBI lineage: Bacteria > Pseudomonadati > Pseudomonadota > Gammaproteobacteria > Oceanospirillales > Halomonadaceae > Halomonas > Halomonas sp. AOP22-C1-8. The sequence goes on from NZ_JBQSYD010000026.1 coordinate 2,078, forward strand.
GGGTGTTTCGGGTGCGCTCTTGCAAGCCGTTGCGCGTAACCCGCTAGCGGAACCGGGGTTGCTGGGCGTCAGTGCGGGGGCGGCGTTTGCTGTTGCATTGGCGCTAGTGCTGGGTTCAAGTGCGGCCACCCTGCGTATTTCCGTCGCGCAGTTGGGTGCATTGATAGGCTGTCTCTGCGTATTGGGCGTAGCGCGTTGGCGCGGCGTGGGTAATGACCCAGTGCGCCTGGTGCTAGCCGGTGCTGCTTTCTCGGCGTTGCTGGGGGCGATGACCGCGCTACTGCTGCTGTTTGACCAGCGCTCTGCTGACGAAGTGCGCTTCTGGGTGATTGGCAGTTTGGCCGGCCGTCGTCTGGAAGATCTAATAGCCGTATTGCCTTCTATCGCCTTTTGCACGCTTTTGGTTGTGTTGATTGCGCGCCCTTTATCCGCATTAGCGCTCGGGGAGCGGATGGCATCGGGGCTGGGGCATCATCCTCAGCTGATTCGTGCATTGGTCGTACTTTGCGTAGCGCTTTTGGTCGGGGCCGCAACGGCCATTGCCGGGCCTATTATTTTTGTCGGGCTGGTAGTGCCTTTTGTTGCACGTGCGTTTGCCGGGCCGGATATCCGACGCACTCTATGGTTTTGTTTACCGATTGGCCCGTTAATCGTCGTCTCGGCCGATGTTATTTCCCGCTTGGTGGTCGCTCCCTCTGAACTACCGCTGGGTGTTCTTACGGCATTGTGCGGAGCGCCTGTGCTTATTGCTGTTGTACGCGCCCGCCGTTTACCCATGTTGTGAGTTTGTTATGACGCCTCGCTGGTTAAAAGCTGAATTCAAAAAACAGGGCGCCACGGCTGTGGTCGCGAGAACACCCGATATGGGAATGGTGCGTTATGAAGAAGAGCCGGTAGAGCCGCCAACGGGCTACTGGCGCTGGGGCGAGCGCCGAGGCGATGGCTACAGTATTCTGCTTGAGCAGCGAGCCGTTTGGGTTAACAGTGGGTTAGCGGTCACATTGCTGCTCGCCTGCATTACCTACCTTAGCCTTGGCACCGTCACCCTGGACCCGCGCGATGTAGTACAAGCACTGGTTGGGCAGGGCGATATGATGACCGGTTTTATGGTGCAGGAGTTACGCTTGCCGCGGCTTGTAGCCGCCTGTTTGACCGGAGGCGCCTTTGCGCTGGCGGGTATTTTGATGCAAACGCTGGCACGTAACCGCTTGGCCACGCCCGGTATTATTGGTATTGATAACGGTGCCACCGCCTTTGCGGTGGCCTCCGTTGTGGGGATGAGCGTATCGCTGGCGCCTTCCGCGATGGCCTTGACCGGCGCCGCCACGGCTGCCGTTATTACCTTTGGGCTTGCTGCTGGCAGCGGCACGCAAGGGTACCGGTTTATCGTTGCGGGGATTGGGGTAGGGGCCATCTTTGGGGCCATCACGCAACTGATGTTGGCGCGCGTGGCTATCGATACAGCCAATGCTGCTTATCCCTGGACTGTCGGTTCCCTCAATGCCCGTTCCGGCGGCTCAGTTCAACTGCTGGGAATTGGCTTAGTGCTGGGCTTTGTTGCTGCGCTGGTGCTGGCACGCTCACTCACGGTGTTGCGGTTTTCCGACGCTACGGCCAGCGGTTTGGGCATCAACACCACCGTGCGCCGTATCCAAATATTACTGCTATCGGTTGCTTTAACGGCCTTGGCCGTTGCGGTGGCGGGCCCCGTAGGCATGGTGGGGCTAATCGGCCCTGAAATTGCCCGTGCACTTTCCACTCCGCGCCATGTGCCGGTAGTCGCAGCTACGCTGGCAGGTGCGCTGGTGATGGTGTTAGCGGACCTTGCGGGACGAACGCTACTGTCGCCAATCGAACTGCCGGTTGGTATTGTCACCGCCATCATCGGCGGCCCTTGGCTTTTATGGATTTTGATGCGCCCGCAACGGAGTCACGCATGAACGATTTTCGAACCCCGCCCACACTAGCCACTCACGCATTAAGCATGGGTTATGGCACGCGGCGGGTGATCGATGGCCTGGAGGTGACACTGCCCAGTGCCAAAGTGACAGCCATTGTAGGGCCTAACGGATGTGGTAAATCGACACTACTTGCGGGCCTGGCGCGTTTGCATAAGCCCGATGAAGGTAGCGTGTTGCTCAACGGTGAAGATATTCAACGCTTACCGTCTCGCCAACTCGCCACGCAGTTGGCGCTGTTGCCCCAGGAGGCTATCGCTCCAGAAGGGCTAACGGTAACGGAACTGATTCGTTTTGGGCGTCAGCCGCATCAGGGTTGGTTGCGGCAATGGTCAGCCGAAGACCAGCGAGTGGTACAACACGCGCTTTTGGCGGCAGGGCTTGAGGATTTAGCGGATCGCCCCATTGACGCGCTTTCGGGTGGGCAACGCCAGCGTGCGTGGATCGCTATGACCATCGCTCAGCAAACGCCGCTTTTACTGCTGGATGAGCCGACTTCCGCGCTTGATTTAGGCCACCAGATCGAGGTGTTTGAACTGGTGCGCCACTTGGCTGGGCATGGTCGCACCGTGGTGATGGTACTGCATGATTTAGCCAGCGCTTGCCGCTACGCGGACCACTTGATCGCCATGTGTGATGGGAAAATTGTTGATCAGGGCGCGCCCGCGAATGTGGTCACGCCAGAGCTGGTGCGCAAGCTGTATCAGGTCGACTGCACGTTACTTTCCGACCCGGCGACCGGTAGCCCGTTACTGGCTAATGTGCGCCGGGCGACTGAGCCCGCTTAAAAAGATTATTCGCTAAAGGCTTAACGGTTAATCAGCAAGGCATTCAGCGTAATGGGCACGTTATCGTCAATCTGTTGATAGCCAAGCATGGATAGCAGAGTACGGACCGTGGTGTTTGCCATTAACGTCTTGCCATCCAGCGTCATTGGCTCTGCGTGAGTCACCCTCACTTGATTCAAGCCTTCGCGGGTAAAGCGCAAGGGCACCGACTCCTCCCGGCTCACCATTTCGTTTTGTACACGAAAGGTAATGGTCTCGACCAGCGACTCATTGATATCCAGTGCATCCAGCCGTTCCGGCGGCATCTGCCCAACCAGCGTGACCAGGGTCGTATTCGATAGCAGAGCGACCCATGGCGGTAGATCATTAAAGCGCGAAAGCAGGTCGGTCTGGCTCAGCTTAAGCGGCAGACGCAACGTACCATCGGGCGAAATATCTCCCTCTAAATCGCGCACCTGATGATGATGCGTTTGAGGTGTCGCCCCGTTGAGCTGAGTAATCGCCGCCTCTACACGCGACTCACCAGGATCAAGCTGCCAATCGGCTTGAACCGGCACCGTTAGCAGCAACGGGAAAAGAGCAATCAAAGCTTTCAAGGCGCGTCTCCGCATAAAGAACTCCATCTCAAGACCCGCAATCTCGTAAAAAGTGCCATTCCCGTACGAAGATACATGCGTAGGGGTAGCCTCTCCCCGCCACATTCGCTATTATATGCACGCTTTTCGGGCCTATAGCTCAGTTGGTCAGAGCAGGGGACTCATAATCCCTTGGTCGTAGGTTCAAGTCCTACTGGGCCCACCATTTTTCAATGACTTATCCTCGCGCTTCCCCTTCCTTTCTGTACTTTTCCTCAAAGTGGCAACCAAGTGTCAACCGAAGACTTTCGGGCCGTATGTGATTGCTTCCCTTAAATGATCCGGTGCTAGATGTGCGTAACGCATGGTCATTTGTATACTTTGATGTCCTAATATCTTTTGAAGTATTAGTAAGTTACCGCCGTTTATCACGAAGTGGCTTGCGAACATGTGCCGTAAAACATGCGTGCGCTGCCCTTTAGGCAATTGGATATCTGACGCTTTAAGAGCGTTGGTGAAGGCTTGGCAAGGGACATTGATCAGGCCTTTGTGGTGGTGGGAGCGGGAGGCGCATCACTACCAGGGGCTTCCAGCGGTGTTTTATCGCCGCCTTCTAGCTGGGTAATACCGTGCTGAATTAGGCGCTCGTCTAGGGCTGAGGGGGTTAGGCCGTGGGTGCCTGCCTGGATCAAATACCGGCTATGAATTTCCTGATCGAGAAAGACCCGGATGGGCTGTTTTTTTACTCATGTGTATAACTCCGTAAGGGCTAAAGGCCGCTGTGGATAAGGGGCGGCGCGTTAGTCGTGGGGTTGCGGGTCGTTGCGCGGGGAAAACCACTACCGAGGAACGAGGGGAGGCATTGGTAGCAGTGGGACCGCAGGGAGTGGCCGGGGCCAGGCCATAGTGCTTGATGAGGTAGTTCAAGGCGTGCTGGCAGTGCTTAAAGACGATGCCGTACGTAGTGCCTTCGTGGATGTTAGAAACACGGTAATAGTGGTGTCGTTCAGGTCGAGCGCTGGCAGGTGGTCAGCAGGTACAGCGATAAAGCAGAAGCCGCCTGCTGGGACGATGTGTTGATGTAGCAATACACTGTCAGGCGTCGCTTTACCGTCGAGCATAAGGCGCTGAGTGCAGATGGTCAGGCCTTCGATATCAAGCAACGTGATAAGCGCTGCGAGAGAGACAACAGGGGCTTGAGTGGTGATAGCGTTCATGCCCACTCCTCAGCGCTAAGACATTGGGCGTTGAGGAGCGCTACATTGATCATGCGGTAACGACCAACCTTGATGGTGGGGAGGTAGCCGCGGCGGATGTGACCTTGAAGCACACCTTCATCTTGGCCGGAGAGCTGCGAGAAGTGTTCGATGGTCATTGTTGGCACGGTGGCCGGAACCTGGGGCGCGTTGCTCGTTTCCATGTGTCATTACCTGCACTGTAATGGGCTGTGATAGGCTTTGAATCAGTAAATGCGTTTTTGCGTTAAAGCGTTATTGCGTTAAAGCAGTAACATTGCTGTGTGGTATACCGATTTATCGGTATACCACCTAAATTCGGGATACCGAGAAGTCGGGACATGTCAAGCAAGCTGACCGAGAAAATACGTCAAATACGCGAGGCCGAAACAAGCGGACGAGCTGAGTTTTCCCAACTGATTGGAATCCCTAAAAAACTTTAGAGAACATCGAGTTAACAGGCAGAGCGCCAAAAGGTGAAATGCTAGAAGCTGTTTGCAAGCAATGGCCGAAGTACACACTTTGGTTAATGACTGGGCAGACAGATGAAGGGTGCGGACAAGTAAGCCCCAAGATAGAGAGGGCGCGCCGCACGTTGAAGAAAACAGGGACGGGTACCAACTAGCACAACGAGTTGTGAATAGGTGATTTCCAGGGGGAAGGCATTGTGGGTAAAATTTTTAATGGAATGCGATATTTAAAAAGGAGAATAATCATTAATTTTTAAAATTCATTTATTTAAATATTTTTTAAAAATAGAGATAGATTTTTTTAGTTTAATCTGATACATATAATTTTCTAGGGATGCTAAGTGAGCAAAAAAGATAATTTAAATTTTTATTTAAAAAAAAGAAAATATAAAGGCATAAGTGGTAATGGTAAAAAAATTAATTACAATGATTTTTTTAGCACAGCTGCGCAGGTGGGCACTCTTTTAGTAGTTGTTTTTGGTTATTTTTATACAGTAAGACCTGTTTTTCAGCATCAATTGTTAGAAGAAAAAAATGCACAAGTTGAGTTGGATAAAGTTCGGTTGGAAGGTGAGTTGGCTAGGATTGAGACAGATTTGGCTGATAGAAGGTTTGAATTGAACGAAGTTGCGTTGCGTAATGAAAACCTTGAAGAAAGTATAGCATCATACGAAAGTGAAATTAATGGCCTTTTAGCTATAAGGAATGAATTAGAAAAAGAAGCCAGGGAAGCATATTTGAGTTTACAAAAAGAGCGAGAACGCAGCGATGTATTGCTAAAAGAAGTTGAAGTGGCTGAACTTAGAGAGAGAGAGGCTTCAGATAGAATTGAAGCTATACAACAACAGGTGCAAACTGAGCTTGATGCTCTTGAACTTGCTCGGTGGGAGTTGATTTTAACGGATATTCAGCAGATTGGAATTGTTGAGCTTGTTGGATCACTCAGTACTTTTGGAAGTATCAGAGATTTTACAGTAACTGAGTACTTAAGTGACGTATCAGGAAATTGGCCAAATCTATACCTTTCAATATTAAATGCTATTGATGAAATGGAAGATAAAAACGCAGATGGAGATAGGTATCCCCCTGAATATTTAAATGAATTAAGGAGTCTGGCTACAGTTAATATAGAGACTTTAAGATGTGAAAGGCCTGATTTTAATGAAATTGAGTCAAGGTATTATAGGGATTTAGTAGGTTCTGAAGAGCGAGCTATAGCTGAAGCTAATGAACAAGTGGAATCGCTAAAAAGTAATTACGCCGAAAATGGAAAAGAGGTGGTTTTTTCTGACGATTATTTCGACCGAAGTTACAGAGTGGCTCTTGTAGTGGAAGAACATGAATTGAATAGAAAATATAGGTCAATTGTTGATAGTGAGTTAAGAGAGTGTTCCAAGAAAAGATTCGATTTCTACAAAAATGTAGCGGAAATAAAAGGCCTGAATATGAGCTTTTAATCCTAACTGATGCGGTAATATAATTATTACATATTTTAAATTAAATGGTTTTGAAAAAAGCAATGTCCACAATACGTCAACAAAAACGACTTAGGAAGGCGAATTGAGACAGTGAGGCTGTGGGTAAGTAACTAAGAATACAGTCAAAGGCGATTATTGGCATGTTATTTACACGGCTCATAATTCCTTGGTCGTAGGTTCAAGTCCTACTGGGCCCACCATTTCTAATTTTTGCTTGCTTCTGGCAAGAGATTTTAAGTCCCATGGCTCAAAATCAATCTTCCTTCCCGTATGTCTCCCCGTGCTCTTTGAAAGTTACCCACTTTTGCGATGTGCTTCGCTGTTGGCTCGAAGGTAGTCGGCTGTTTTGTGTTGTCGGTTAACAATAATGAGCACGAGTCTGCTAGGCCTAAAGCTGTGTTCTAAGTGGCTAATCTAGCCCCATCCCAAAGCTTTTTTTAGCTATCTGACAAATAAATATGCCTCGGCCAATCTGGTTCATGGCTGGTCACTTTAGAAATAAAGCGCGAAAGAGCACAAGGCTCCTCAGGCGGGGGGATACGGCCTGTGAATGATGTTGCGGCTAAGAGAACTTGACATCGTGCGGTTATTGTAGTTGTGAGTGATAATCCGTATCATTCGTCTTTCCCGGTATGCCTACTATAAAAACACGTGCTCCTCTCCCCCGTTCTACCTGTCAGTGAGGTCTGTTTAACATGCGTCGTTCGCCTTTTTCCGTTACACCGTTGTCTGCCGCTATTCGCCGTGCGTTGGTTGTGTCGTTTGGGGGTACGCTGTGTGTTGTGCCTTTTGTTGCACTGGCGCAGGAAGAGGCTGTGAACATGGGGACCACCGTAGTGACGGCGACCGCGCTGAAGGTAGATACCCCGGACGTCGAAACGCCTCGCGCTATTTCAACCGTGAGTGCGGAGGAGCTTGAGGATCGAGGCGTCAATAAATATGACGAAACCTTCCAGTACCGCTCCGGTGTTGTGTCTCAGCCTTACGGCAATGACAACAATGCCGACTGGTTTTTTCTGCGTGGGTTTAGTGCGGAAGGCGCTACTTACCAGGATGGTTTGCGGCTCTTCCGTACAGGAGGCTATTTCTGGTGGATGAGTGAGCCCTTTGGCTTTGAACGTGTTGATCTTTTGAAAGGGCCTGCGTCAATTCTCTATGGCGAGGCACCCCTTGGCGGCATGATCAACGGGATTAGTAAACGGCCCACCCGTGAACCGCAAGGAACGCTGCAGGTTGAAGCCGGTAACCATGATCATCGCCAGGTAGGGGTGGATGTGTCTGGCCCGGTGGGGCAGCGCGATGACGTGCGCTATCGGCTGGTGGGTCTCTATCGCGATGGTGAGGGCGAGCTCAACGGGAGTGAAAAAGAGCGCTATTACTTTGCGCCTAGCCTGGCGGTCGATGTTAGCGATGATACCACCGTCACCTTCCTTGCTAGCGTCCAGAAAGACCAGGGCGTGCCTACCAATGGGTTCTTTCCGGCACTGGGTACCCTTGAAGACTCTCCGTTTGGGAAAATTGATCCGGCGACCAATTTTGGTCAACCGGATTATGATCGGTTAGATCAGCGCCAGGTTGCGATTGGCTATGAGCTGGAACACCAGATAAACGATACCTGGGAGTTTCAGCAGAATGCCCGCTATACCCATTTGGATTTGGAACTGCGCAACGTTTACCCCAATTCGTATATAACGCCGCCACGTAGTATTTCCCGTGGGATTATTGACCGGGATGGCCAGTACGATGCGTTTAATATTGATAACCGACTCATCGCGCGTACTTATACCGAGAACACAGAGAATACGTTATTGGTTGGCGCGGGCTATCAAGAGCTGAATTTAAACTACACCAACCGCGACAGTTTCCGCACCCTGGGTGATGGCTCTAGCTTCTTTACAAATATCGATACGGTGGATCTCTATAACCCCGATTACTCGGCGTTTACGGCGCCGGATACCGGCGACCCCACTGAGCATAATGTCGATCGCCGCCAAGTGGGGCTCTATGTTCAAAACCAACTGCGCATAGCCGATCAGTGGGTTCTGCTTGCCGGGGCGCGCTACGATAATGTTGATAGCAGCGACGATTTTAGCGATACCACGGGCAGCTCCAGCGAAGGGTACGATGACGAACACCTCTCTGTTACGGCCGGTGCGATGTACCTGAGCGAAAACGGAGTTTCCCCCTACGTGAGCTATAGTGAGTCGTTCACCCCGGTGGCGGGTATTGGTCCAGATGGCGCTAGTTATGAGCCATTAGAGGGCCACCAGTTTGAGGCTGGGGTTAAAATTGCCCCACTGGACGTTGATGGTTATCTCACCATTGCCGCCTTTGATGTCGAAGAGAATAACACCCTGATCTCGACCAGTGCGCCTGTTCAAGAGCAGGTAGGTAAGCGCCGCTCGCAGGGGGTGGAGATCGAAGGTGTGGGCTATTTAACAGATGAGCTAAAACTGATTGCGGCCTATACCTATACCGATGCCCGCTATGATGCGAATGATGCACTGCGGGATGAGCGCGTTCCCTTGGTGCCCAGGCACATGGCGTCAGCGTGGTTGGATTATGATATGAGCCGCACGTTGGCTGGGCTTTCGGTAGGGGCGGGTGTGCGTTATATGGGGGAAACGGTACCCAGCGCGAATAGCGCTATTGAGCAAAATGTCCCTTCTACAACGCTCTATGATGCCATGGCGAGCTACCGCATTAACGACAGCTGGACTGCCCAGGTCAACGTCAACAACCTTACCGATGAAGAGTATGTCAGTGGCTGCGACTTTTACTGCTATTACGGTGCCTCACGCAGCGTGGTGGGTAGCCTGAAATATAGCTGGTAGGTTGCTGCTGGTGAGTGGTTAACGTCAGTTGCTGATTTATTCAGCAACTGACGTGTTGGTACATGTGTTAAAGCACGGAAGCGCCTACTTGCACTAGCCCAAACATGCCGACGCCTGCTGCCACCGGCCAACCCAGTGAACGCACGCGCAGCCATATCAGTAGGGTAACCAGCAGGCCAATGGCGGTTGCGGTCCATGAAATCGTACTTGGGTTAACCGGTACAATAGAAACGCCCAGCACCGCTGCAATCATTAGCGGCCCTAAAATACCCAGCCACTGAGGCATGTTGTTGATGCCGCTATCACTGCCTAAGCGGCGCTGCATCCACAAAAAAGGAACGACGCGTATGAGTAGCGTACCTAATGCCGAGGCAATAACCGCTAACCAAAGCCCTGTACTCATAACGCACCTTTGCTGGATTCAAGCTTAACCATATAGAAGCAGAGCGCGCCGCAGGCGGCAGCAAGCGGGATGGCGACGTTGGCCCAGCCATATAGCGTAAACAAGAGTGCGGATACTATGGCCCCGCTGAGTGCGAGCGACCAGCGTTTGTCGGTAAACCGCGGTGCTACCATGGTTAAAAACAGCGCGGGCAGGGCGAAAGGCATAATCTCACCCAGCAGAGGCCAGCGAGCGGTGAACGCATCTCCCGCCGTCGCCCCTACGATAGTCCCTATGATCCAGGCGCCCCAGGCGAGGAGCGATGCACCCAAAAACCAGCCGAAGCGCTCCGGTTTATCTAAGTGAGGAAGCCGCGTTAAGGCTAAAGCAAACACCTGATCAGTAAGGCCGTGCATCAGCCAGGGCCAGTGACGGCTCTGAGGCAATAATGCGGCTAGATTAGGGCCATAAACCACATGGCGTACGTTGATCAATAGCGTCATGGCGACAACCAGCCAAAGCGGCGAACCCGCCGCGATCATACCAACAAAGAGAAACTGCGAGGCCCCGGCGTAGATCAGTAGTGAAATAGCGGCGGCCTCCCATGTGGTGAAGCCCGCTTGTGTCGCCACTAGTCCGAATGAGAGCGAGACCGGTATATAGCCGCCCAGCAGAGGGATGGCTTCTCGTGCGCCTTTTAGCGCTGAGTGAGTTAATGCATGGCTCATGGTGTATCACCTTTTTCACCATAGGTGATGGTCAGGATCATGGTGGCTTCTGCCGCTTGGGTGCGATAAATGTGTGGTTTATCGGCAGGGAAGGTCAGGCTTTCACCGGGGGTAAGCTGCGTGGTGTTACCTTCCGGTCCAGCTTCCAGCCAGCCGCTAATAAGGGTCAGTGATTCCTGCGTGCCCGGTGTATGCGTTTCAGCCCGGCGCCGCGTGTTGGGTGCGCAGCGCATCCAGTAGGCATCCACGTGGGGGGAGTCTTTGCCTTGGTCAATGAGGCGTACCTGCACGCCGTCTTCGCCCAGCGGTACGGTAATCGGCGCGACTAGGGTGCCAAAGGGAGTGTTGAGCTGAACGGCCAGCCGCCAGATGGTATCCAGCGTTGGGTTGCCGTTGCCTTGTTCAAGTCGACACAAATTGGATTTAGCCATACCGGCGGCGTTCGCCAACTGAGAAAGCGAAAGGCCTTGTTGCTGACGCAGCGACTGTAAATGCTGGCCCAACGTATTAAGTGAAAGCTTATCCATGAAGAGTGTCTCGTTGTTCCTTATATAGAACGTTCTATATAAAGAACACTCGTTTGTCAACCTGAGCGTTACAAAGCGCTTCGCCGCTTCTGAGCAAGTGGTGGGTGATGCTAATCGTAAGAAGCCAAATACCAAAACGGCCCGTTCGTATTTATTGGCCTTCTCTTAACAGCGGGAGCGTGGCTGTTAAGAGAAGGCTGAACGCTCTAAATTTAGGCGCTGGTCTTTGTCTCTTTAGCTCGGCAAGCAGCCGCAGTAAACAGTACATCGGTTGAGGAGTTAAGCGCCGTTTCTGTGGAATCCTGCACCACGCTGATCACAAAGCCAATCGCAACCGCCTGCATGGCCACTTCGGTAGGAATGCCAAACAGGTTAGCGGCCATCGGGATCAGCATTAGCGAGCCGCCCGCCACGCCTGAAACGCCGCAAGCCGCCAGGGCGGATACGATGCACAGTAGTAGGGCGGTCGGGAAGTCGACGCTAATACCTAAGGTATGTGTCGTGGCCAGGGTAATGACAGTGATAGTGATGGCCGCGCCACACATGTTGATGGTGGCGCCCAGCGGAATAGAGATGGAGTAGGTGTCGGGGTCTAGTTTCAGGCGGCGGCAAAGCTCAAGGTTAATCGGGATGTTGGCAGCAGAGCTACGCGTGAAGAAGGCGGTGATCGCGCTGCCACGCAGGCAGGCAAAGACCAGTGGGTAAGGGTTTTGACGGGTGGCGATGTACACCAGCAGTGGGTTGCTCACCAGCGCGACAAACAGCATGCAGCCCACAATAACGGTTAGTAGCTGGGCATAATTAAGCAGCGCCTCGATGCCTGACTCGGCCAGCGTACCTGCCACCAGGCCAAAGATACCCAGTGGGGCAATGCGAATAACCAGCGCCACAATTCGTGAAACGGCGTCAGAAAGATCGCTAAGAGCAAGGCGCGTGGTTTCGCTGGCTTGGCGCAGCATTAAACCCAAACCGACGGCCCAAGCAAGAATAGCAATAAAATTACCTTCCATCAGCGCAGTAACAGGGTTAGCGACCGCATTCAGCAGTAGGTTTTGCAGTATCTGAAAAATATTTCCGGGCGGGTTACCGCTTACCTGTTCTGCGTTAAGCGACAGCTCCGTAGGAAACAAAAAGCTCGCGGCTACCGCAATCAGTGCCGCAATCAGCGTACCGACAATATACAGCACTAGCACCGAACGAATATGCGTGGGCTGCCCCTGCCTATGGGCGGAAATAGCGGCTGCCACCAGAACAAAAACTAAAATAGGCGCAACGGCTTGAAGAGCGGAAATGAATAGCTGCCCCAGTAGCGCTACATCACCGGCAATTGCGGGTGCAAAGATTGCGAGCAGCGTACCTGCCACGATGCCAATTAAAATCTGCGGAATAAGGCCCAGCTGTAAAAGCGGGCGGAATAAGCCAGTGGTGGTTGCAATCATCGCGCGTCACTCTGGTAGTCGAATAGGGATGGGCATACGTAGACGCCTCCGGAAAGGGGCAGCATTCTATCACTTGGCGCTATCCTGCGGGATTTTTCGCGAGCAAGTTTCTTTGAGCGGGGTATTAAGTAGAGTAGTCACTGCGCTTGGCAGCACTGGTGTTGCTTTGTATGTCAGGCCAATAAGTGCAAAAAAGCTGAGAGGAAGGTGTGCGGAGAAGCGATGTTTTAATGAACGGGGATACGCAGCGGGGAAGACTGACCGATTAAACGAATACTACCCTTGCCGCCGAATAAAAGAGGCAAGGGTAGGGCTGAAAAGCAGTACCTTGATAAGTAAATAATTAGGCAGCGACTATTGCCTGACGAGGTGTCTTGCTAGAAACCGCAGTTGGCGTCATCTCGGCAACGGCACTGGCTTTCATGCTGGCTAGCATGGCATAGCCTTTGTCAGTTAGCTCAATCACGTCGGGGGAAGAGCCCCATTTTAAAAGCATTTCGTCTAGCTGATGCTCCGCTGTTTCAAACTGGCTACAGTGGCAGAGTAGCTTGGCGATGGTGTAATCACATTCCGGGGTGTCGAACATTTCATCCTTGATTTCTTGAATCGCAAGTTGAAGACCAGCTTGGGAAATCTCTGCTAGATGGATATGTTGCATGCCACTACTCCTTGTGAATGCTGAGTTTATTTGTACGTAAATTGTACTCTTCAAGACTAATATAGGTTTCCTTCAGAAGCAAACCCCTTAAAGGTGTTATTTGCCTCTTCTCGCTCTTACGCTTTCGCCCAATAAAAATCCCGCTCCGATGAGTAGAGGGGGCTCGCTGCTTCCCTTACCGCTATTACAAAGGTAGCGTAGCGATCAATGTGACTACGCAGCCTGATAAAAAAGCCAGTAAAGCACGTTTTATCATTTCTTCTTCTTGGCTTTTTTATTCCTATGTATCTGTTATATAAGATGTTTTTTAAAGTAGTTACGGCTGTCTGGTTTTGCTCCATTGAAAAGATGTTGACGTTTCATCCTGGCTCCCATCGCGTTGCGATTAGTCACCCCTGATCCCCACTAATCCAAAGCCCGTACCCTTGGGCCATTTCACAACGTTTTTTAAAGAATCGTTTCTGAAAGACCGCTTCAGGTTTCAGCATAGACCACGATAGGTAAAAAGCGACTTAATAAAAGCTATACAAAACGTTAATTTTTTTGCCATCAATATGTCACCAAGGAAAAGCCTGTGTTGATGGGTGACGCTTGAAAACCAGAGGGTTTTTCCAGATTCGCGACTGGCAGTACGCAGCTATAGACATTTTTGGCAATAACCAGGGTGCCTGCTGGCTCAGGTTATACGACTAACGTTGTTAGACTTTGGTTGTAATTGTGGGCGTTTTACTGGACTAATGTCCTATTGCAGTTAATAAAGGGCGCCACGAAATCGTTGAGCCCTTCTCAGCCTGGGTAAGTTGCTCACTATCAATCTACTTTTTGTTCACCTGACAGCGGTGTTTTTATAATGCGCAGAGTTGCCATGATGACCGTGTGGGACCAGCTATGGTATTCCCACGATCAAGCCAAGAAACTGCTGATGTGTGCGTTACCCTCAACGCATGCTCCCAGCACCTCACGTCCTTCCGCCGCATCCGGTGGTGGAGAGTCTCAGGGCAGTGGGCCATCTCCACGCCCACCTGCTTACAATAAGCCCCAAACAGTAGGGCTTGTACTTGGGCCGCTGCTGTTTGCTTTGGTTGCGCTGTTTTTTCATCCTGCTGATTTAAGTTTTGAAGGCCGCATGGTCTTGGCAACTACGTTGTGGGTCGCTGTTTGGTGGATTACTGAGGCTATCCCTATCCCGGCAACGTCGTTACTACCCATTATATTGCTGCCTATTACGGGCGCATTGGATGGAAGTACAGTCACGGCTGCTTACGGAAATCCTATTATTTTTCTTTTCCTGGGCGGGTTTATGATCGCACTGGCCATGGAAAAGTGGGACCTGCACAAGCGTATCGCACTGACGATTATTTCCGTGTTGGGCACCAGTATTAACAGTATCGTGTTTGGCTTTATGGCTGCCACTGGGTTTCTTTCCATGTGGGTGTCGAATACCGCCGCGGTCATGATGATGCTGCCGATCGGCACCGCGATCGTCTACCAGGTGAGCCAGGAACTGGGTAAAAACGGGGGCGAGGTTGATAGCAAGGAAATTGACAAGTTCAGTAAAGCGCTAATTTTTGGTGTAGGTTACGGCGGCACTATTGGTGGGTTAGGCACGTTGATTGGTACACCGCCGAACATCATTTTAGCTGCGGTCGTGAATCAGCTTTTTGGTGTTGAAATCTCCTTTGCCAGCTGGTTAATGTTTGCCTTCCCGGTGGTTATCGTGCTGCTGGTGTTGGGTTGGTTGATGCTTACCTATCTGATTTATCCGATTAGTTTTCGTAACCTTCCCGGCGGTAAGGAGCTCATCAAGAAAGAAAAGGATGCGCTAGGCAAGATCTCATTTGAAGAGAAGGCCGTTCTGGGGGTGTTCATTTTTGCAGCGTTTTTCTGGATTACGCGCTCTTTCTTATGGCAAGGCCAGATTATTAATATTCCAGGCATCAGTGATGCCATGATAGCGATCAGTGCTGCGATATTACTGTTCCTGCTTCCCTCCAAAAACAAAGGCGGCTGTCTGCTCAACTGGGATATCGCGCGGGACGTACCGTGGGGTATTTTACTGCTATTTGGAGGCGGCTTGGCCATTGCGGCAGGATTCGGGTCTTCAGGTCTGGCTGGCTGGATTGGCAACCAGATGAGCGTGCTCCAGGGAATGAATTTCATTCTGGTCATTCTGCTGGCGACCGGTATAGTGCTGTTTCTTACGGAAATTACCTCCAATACAGCAACGGCAACCATGATTTTACCGGTACTGGCATCGCTGGCGCTGGCGCTAAATATTCACCCGTTTGCTTTGATGGTACCTGCTGCCATGGCGGCCAACTGTGCCTTTATGTTGCCGGTGGGGACGCCGCCCAACGCGATTATCTTCGCAACCGGCAAAATCAAGATCACCGAAATGGTACGTAACGGTTTCGGCCTGAATATTATCTCCATGCTCCTGATTACGGCGTCTGTATACTTCCTTTTACCGATGCTATGGGGGGTTGATTTGACGGTCTATCCCGAAGCTTTCCGTCACTAAAGCGCTCTTTTAAGCGTTTTTGATCAAAGCCCTTATCCATCGATAAGGGCTTTTTTTTATGTACATCTTTTTTATGTACATAGTTTTTACGCACATCGTTCGTATCTGTTTCTTTATGATACAAATTTCCCTTTCAAAAGTGGTTAAAAGATTTAGAAATGGCAGCCCGCTTAAATTGAACTTTTACGCTTAAGTTAAGCGACTTTTCGTACACACTCTGGGCGATCAGAGGAGAAAGTGATGACGCTATTATTGTTGAAAGCTATTGTTGGAAAAGACAGCTTGATACTTTAGCAAAAGAGCGCGACGGTTATTGGGTTGACACTAAACCTGTCAGGATGAAGAATCGATTCATAAATGATAAGTGCATGTTGGGAATGTAAGGGAAAGAGGCCGCCTAAAACTATTACGTCCCATAACGATGTGTCTCAGACGTCTCGGCTTTATAAAAGTGGCTGGAGTGAATATGAGACGTTTGTTGGCCGCTTCTACCCGATTGCTTACTACCGAGCCCTGTCAATAATGGTGATTAGACCTTACGATTTCGCAACCTGTGCTCTTGGCCGTTTCAGACTGAGTATTTTGACGTCTGACCCTGGCTGGGTTCGGCTTCGCTTGGCTGTGCGCACAATGCTCACGATGGGGCTTGTCTGCTTGGCGCTTCTCCTTCTTCATCGCTGGTTTCCCATGCCTGCGCCAGCCTATGCCGTTGCGATGCTTACTGCGCTTCAAGGAGCGGTGGCCATAAAGGATGCAACGGCTGGCAAACGCGCTGTTTCCCGCATTTTTGCCGCACTCTGCGGCTTCGCCGTTATTGCGGCGATTTCGCTAGTTGAACACTCGATTCTTCACATTAGTGCCGTGCTGCTTGGGGTCATTTTTTGGGCAGTGTTTATACGCCAGTTTGGCGCTCGCTGGCAGGGCGTCGGCGCGTTCACCTTTATGTGCGGTGTCATCGCTGCCTTTTTGAAGGCGCCTGATACGGACCTAATGGATATCGCTATTTCATTAGCGCTATCAGGCTTTATCGCGCATTTCGTTCGCAATTTTGTGCTGCCGGAACGGCCCGTTCAGGATTTTGAACGGGCGATACGTGCCTCCCTGCTTTCTGCAGACCGATTGCAGGCCGGGGTCGCACGTTCGCTGCAGGCTGGAGTGGCGATCGACTTGCGTGAAACGACCCGGCTGGCACACCGGGCGCAGGAGGCGACTTTCTTATGCGAAAGCTATCTACCCGCCATGTCAGAAGCAATGGATATCAAATTAGCCGACCTACTGGCGATGCGCCTGTTTGATCTGAGACTTGCTATCGAAAGGGTGCTTGATGACGCGCTAAAAGTTGATCATAAAACATCCGGCCCCGAGCTTGCCGTGCTTGAAAAGCAGCTCACTGAGCTGCGGGATGTTGAAGTAAAAGTGCGTGCCGATGTCGCTTCTATCGGTACTTCCTCTTCGGCTTCATCTCCCAAGTGCCCGCCTTCGGTGCCTGCCGCGGCCTCGTCGCCGCGCGGAAGCCTTCTGGCTAATCCATTCTTCAGGCAAGCTGTTCAGGTAACACTGGCATCCGGCATTGCCATGATTGTGGGTCTCGCGTTGTCTCCAGAAAGGTGGTTCTGGGCGGTGATGACGGCCTTTCTGATTTTCTCCAATACTCAGTCGCGGGGTGCTGTCGCCGTTCGTGGGCTTAACCGGGCGCTGGGTACTGCTGTGGGCATTTGCGTGGGTATTGGGCTTGCTACCCTGGTGCATGGCAATCTCTACTGGACCATACCGCTGGTGGCGATCTCGATCTTTGCAGCGTTTTATCTGATGATGCTCTCTTACGCGATGATGACGTTTCTAATCACCATCGCTCTTTCGCTCATCTACGGCATTCTGGGAGAGTTTACGCCGGGGTTGCTTGTCCTGCGGCTGGAAGAAACGCTGGTGGGGGCCTTCGCGGGAATCATCGTCTCGCTTGCCGTCTTACCGCAGAGTACTCGCGAGCAGGCCCGTCAGGCATTTGATCGCTTTCTATCAGCGTTTGAAAAGCTACTGGGGGATATCATCGCCGAAGAGGGCGACGCGAAGCGTCATTCACGTCTGATAGGATCCGTCACCGCGCTTGATACAGCACGGGCGAGCTTCGTTGATGCTGCAAGCCCCATGCAAAGCTTCATCTCGTTCGGGGCGACGCACCGGTGGGCTTATCAGAACTTGAAGTACGCCTCGACCCTGGCGTACGCCGCGCATCTGCTGGAGCGTCGGCTTAGCCAGGCTTCGCCAAATGAGCAAGAGCAGCAAGCAATCGCTGGTATTCGCGCTCGGCTTGCCCACCCGGCCGAGAATCATCTTGAGGCGCCCGCTTTAGAGAGCCCTGTTCAAAATAACCTGTCGACGTCAGCGGATAATGACTTAGCGGCCAACGATTTGGCGGCCAACGATTCGACGGATAACACCGCTGCTTACGCGATCACTCTGATACATCAGACGCTGGATCAGCGCGAAAGTGAGCGATAGCAGAGGCAACGTATCCGTTCAGCCAGACACACTTAACATGCCGTAAACGACACGCTGCGAATGAGTGCCGTGACCTGCATGCCTTTTGCCAACCCCATCTCATCCCATGATTTACGCGTTAACCGGGCGCGTAAGAAAAACCGGCCGATGCTTAAACGCAGCTCCACCGTATAAGGCGCTTCAGGGAGGGTGATGAAATCAGTGATAGTGGCGCTGAGCTGGTTGCGATAACTGGTGTTGGCGGGTGGAGTAAGCGCCAAGGCAATATCGCGGGCCAAAATACGTACTCGCAAGCGGCTGCCAATCGGCGCTGAGGTGCCAGGCAGTACCAACTGATGTTCGTCATCAAGCGCTAAATGGGTCAGGCCATACGCGTTTTCATGGGCGACTACTTCGCCTTGCAGTAGCGAGGCCGCATCAAATCCCCCCAGCTCATGGGTTAGATCAAAGCGCTGGAGCAGGGCGCCCAGTGTGTCGCTGGCGCGAACCTGTCCGGCTTTCATTACCACCAAATGATCGGCAATCGCCGTGATCTCTTCGGCATCATGGCTAACGTAGATAACCGGAATATCCACCTGCTGGGTGAGCCGGGTGATGTAGCGCAGCAGCTCCTCTTTGCGCGCGCCATCAAGCCCGGTTAGCGGTTCATCCATAAGAAGCAGTTGGGGGTCACTGAGTAGCGCTCGGCCAATGGCCACACGGCGCGCTTCACCCCCTGAAAGCGTGCCGGGCATGCGCTCCAGCAAGGCTTCGATACCCAGTAGTTCTACTATCTCGGCAAAGCGCTGCAAAGCTGGGCGACGCATGCCGTAGATTAAATTGCCGCGCACGCGGTAGTGCGGAAACAGGCGCGCTTCTTGAAATACAACGCCAATACGCCGACGGTGCGGCGGTACGAAGATGCCTTGCCGGGTATCCAGCAAGGTCTGCTCGCCCAGTGTTAGGACGCCCTGTTTTGGCCTTTCAAGCCCGGCTATCAGCCTAAGCAGGCTGGTTTTTCCGCTGCCGGAGGGGCCAAAAAAGCCGCTTACGCCTGTCGCGGGCAAGTTGAGTGCAACTGAAAGATGAAAATCCCCCAACTGCTGTTCAACCTGCAGTTTGAGTCGTGGGTCGCTGGCCTGAGGAGTAGTCGTTACGTTAGCCATCGCGTTCCTGTAGGCGTTGTCGGGTGCGCCGGGCTAGCCATTCCGAGGCAATTAACGATACCAGCGCAATGGCAATGGCGATTAGGCACAGCCGCGCGGCGGCGGCCTCTTGGCCGGGTGATTGAATCAGAGTGTAAAGCGCCAGCGGCAAGGTGCGGGTTTCGCCGGGGATGTTGGAAGCAAAGGTAATCGTTGCGCCAAACTCGGAAAGCGCCCGCGCAAAAGCGAGCACCGTGCCGGTTAACAGGCCGGGCACGGCCAGCGGCAGCGTAATCGTGGTAAACACCCGCCATCGGCTAGCGCCCAGCGTGCTGGCGGCGGCTTCAAGCTTGGGGTCAACTGCTTCAAGGGAGAGCCGTAATGCGCGTACCAGCAGTGGAAACGCCATTACGCCGCTGGCGACCGCAGCGCCTTGCCAGGTAAACGGCAGCGACACGCCCAGCGTGCTATACAACCATTGGCCAATAACGCCTTGTCTACCCAGCGTCACCAGCAATAAATAGCCGACTACTACAGGCGGCAACACCAGTGGTAGGTGAATCAAGCCGTCCACCACTGCTTTACCGCTAAACTCAAAGCGCGCCAGCCACCAGGCCACGGCAATTCCCGGCGGTAAAATCCAGGCGATGGCGGCCAGCCCGATTAACAAGCTTAGGCGGATGACCTCCCACTCAGCAGGCGAAAGGCTCACCGGGCATCCATATCGGTATCAAATCCGTACTGTGCAAAGATGCTCAGTGCTTCTTCGCTCTCAAGCCATTGGCGTAAAGCAACCGCAGCATCGTTCTGCTCGGCGTCGATTAAGGCAATCGGGTAGGTGATAGGCGCATGCGTTTCAGGCGGGAAAAGCCCCAATACTCTTACTTGTTGGCTGGCTAATGCGTCGGTTTGATACACAACACCCGCAGGCGTTTCTTGGCGCTCCACCAGTGTAAGGGCTGCGCGTACGTCGTTGCCACGCGCAAGCCTTGGGAGTAGCTCCTCCCACTCTCCTAGCGCTTCAAGCGCCTGTTGGGTGTAGATGCCTGCCGGCACATGGTCCGGGTCGCCGACCGAGAGTCGGTCCCGCTCACCCAGCAGCGTGGCGATGCGGGCGTCTTCGCCTGGTGTGAAATGCTCGGGAGCGTCTGGGCTTGCTGAAACCAGCGCCAAGCGGTTGTACAGTAAATCACTGCGCTTTTGAACATTAATGCCTTGGGCTTCCAGCCAGTCCATCCACTCAACGTTTGCTGAAATAAACAGCGCCGCCGGGCTGCCGTTGGCAATTTGGCGGGCAAGGGTGGATGAAGATGCATAGATCGGCGTTACAGATACATCATGCTGCGCTTCATAGGTCGCGATAGCTTCGTTAAGTGCATCGGTAAGCGAAGCTGCCGCCGCCACTTGAATATTTGCCGCTGCATAACTTGCGGTAGGCATCACCATCATGAGCAGGGGGGCTATCAAGGGGCGATAAATGGCGAGATTGATCATACGGTTACGGTCCTTGTGCGCATCTTCTTGAGGGTTAATGTAACGCTTTTATCATGATCTAATCCAGGAGGCGGTAGCCAACATTGGCCATACGCACGGGTGATGAGTCCTTGGTCATTGCGTCAGCAACGTTTAAACAGAGTGGCGACCGCGAACTGCCAGGCATTTTGTGTATCTAACCCGCGATGAGTCAGTATTTATCAAATGAGCTGTTATAGGGAAAAACATGAAAAAAAATATGATTCAGGCAGGTGTTGTTGCCTTATTAACGGGTATGTTGTTACCACCGGTCGCCGCTGCCGCCGATGATTTATGTGAAAGCAAGGCAGCCGATGTTCGTGAGCAGTTAGCGCATGCCCAGGCTCAGGGTAATCAGCATCGAGAGGAAGGCCTGCAGCGCGCGTTAGATGCGATTGACGATAACTGCACGAATGAAAGTGTACTAAATGATGCAACGGATGAAGTAAAAGAGAGCCTTGCAGAGGTTCAAGAGCGCCAGGCGGAATTTGAAGAAGCGCTCAATGAAGGCGATGACGATGACATTGAAAAAAGGCGCGTTAAGCTGGAAGAGGCAACGCTTGAGCTGGAACGCCATACTGAAGAATTGAATGCGTTACAGCAGCAAATTAGCGAGTAAATCATTGGGCGCTATGCCAGGCATAGCGCCCATCAGTAGCAGGGTAAGTAACGTGCAGGTCATTAAAGTGCTTGGCGTCGGCGCTGTTGATAAAGCCACCAGGTGTCGATGCCAAAGGAGTAGGCAAGTGAGAGTAGTGCGCTAAACGCCAATAGGCTCGCAACGAGCGTGGGCGTCAGCGGGGTGAGCGCCAATAGCAGGGCGGATACTTGCCAAACGCACACCACTTTACGGCGCCTGCTGGCAAATAAAGGGGCTGAAAGCCACGTAAAGTGCCAGCTAGCCACCACAAATAAATAGCGCGTAACGCCAATCAAAAGTACCCACAGCCCTAACGATTCAAGTTGAATTAACCCCACGCAGAGCAACAGGATAAGCAGCGCATCCAGCTCCATATCAAAACGGGCGCCAAACGTGCTATAGCTCTGCGTTTTTCTGGCTATCCAGCCGTCCACGCCATCCAGCATCAGCGCGGTGGTCGCGGTAACAAGCCATAGCCAAATGGCATGAGTGAATACATTGTCGGCCAGCGCCCCCGCCACCAACGCGACTAATACGGCACGCAGTAACGTTATTCTGTTGGCCCAGCCAAGTGCGCCACCCGACCAGAAAATCAATACGCAAAGGCTAATAAACGCATAGGTGCCAAACGCTAGCCCCCAGTTCAAAGCCGTTACCGTCAATGTGGGTAGCAGGCTGCCCAGCCCCAGCAGTAGCAAACTGCCCACCGCTAGTTCGCTGGCGCTGTAGAGGCGGCTCGATAAAAGATGGCTAGAAGCGAGCGTGGTAATTCGAACCATTGTGTCTCGCAAAGCGGATATCCCGCCCGCAGTCAATTGATGGGTGAGCCTGTTTTATATATACGCTTCTTATACGTGGCTCTGCGGTTGTCTACCCCATTAATCATAGCGTATTGATGTCCCTGAAAAGTACCTGCGTACATTTTTAACCGTTCTTAAACGAAATTGGCGCCCGCATTCATCGACCTGTGTCTTTTCTGGGCTAAGCTTTACGGTACGCCACAAAAATTTCATACGTTGGCCATGCCAGATTAACGGTAGAGGCGCCCAACTGGTTGGATGAAAACGCGAATAATAGGGAAATGACATGTCGGCGAACGATACGGCCACTGCCTTCTGGGTAACGCGCCCAAGGGCTGGCGAGCTTAAAAAAGAGACGCTCACCAGCGTAGGGGAGGAAGACGTACGCGTACGTGCCCTGTTCAGTGGCGTTAGCCGTGGCACTGAGTCGCTGGTATTCAACGCTCGCGTACCCGAAAGTGAAGTGGAGCGTATGCAGGCCCCTTTTCAGGCAGGTAGTTTTCCCGCGCCGGTCAAGTATGGCTACTGTAGTGTCGGCGTTGTTGAGCAAGGGCCTGCGCACTTGCTTAACAAAACAGTATTTTGTCTCTATCCCCATCAGGATCGCTATGTCGTTCCTGCTTCCGCCGTATTGCCTATTCCTGACAATATACCGGTGCCGCGCGCCGTGCTGGCCGCCAATATGGAGACGGCCATTAACGGCGTTTGGGACGCCGAACCAATGCTTGGGGAACGCGTCAGTGTTATCGGGGCCGGTGTTGTAGGCGCCCTGGTGGCTTACCTGTGTTCACAGATCCCCGGCGTGAGCGTCACGCTGATTGATATTAACCCGAAGCGCCAAGCGCTCGCTGAGCGTTTAGGCCTTGTCTTTTGTACCCCGGAACAAGCGCCCAACGATCAAGACTGCATCATTCACGCCAGTGGCCACCCCGAAGGCTTACGCCAAGCGCTAAGCCAGGTCGGCAACGAAGGCCGAATTATCGAAATGAGCTGGTTTGGCGAAGGGGAGGTGAGTATCCCCTTGGGCGGTGCGTTTCATTCACAGCGCCTTAGCCTGCGCGCCAGCCAGGTGGGCCAGCTACCCGCTAAATTGCGCCCGCGCTGGGACTTTCAGCGCCGTTTAATGTTGGCCTTGAGCCTGTTAAACGATAGCCGATTAGACGCACTGATTAGTGGCGAGAGCGACTTTGACGCCTTGCCCCAGCTTGCTCCCAAACTCTTTTCTGCGGGCAGTGATGTGCTATGCCACCGCCTTCGTTACCCCGCTCACGCTTAATCACTACAGCTTACTATCAGGAGCGTTTATGTACCGTCTATGTGTTCGTGATCACTTTATGATTGCGCATAGCTTTAAAGGTGACATTTTTGGTCCTGCCCAGCGCACGCATGGGGCAACATATGTCGTTGATGTGGTCTTTCAGCGCCCGGAGCTTGATGAGGACGGATTAGTGATTGATATCGGCCTCGCCAGCGAAACGCTCAAGGAGGTGTTGTCACACCTGAACTATCGCAATCTGGATGACGAAGAAGCCTTTAAGGGTAAAAACACCTCAACCGAGTTTATGGCCAGCGTTATCTTCAGCCGTTTGGCCGATGCCATCGGCGAGGGCCGAATGGGGAAAACCGCGCAAGGCATCGCTCGTATGGAAGTCAAACTGCATGAGTCGCATATTGCCTGGGCAAGCTATGAAGGCGATCTATGAGTGAACCACTGACGTTTATTATCGCGGGGGCGCTTGATCAGCGCACCGGCGGCTATATCTACGATGCGCGCATTATCGAAGCGCTGCGTCAGGAAGGGCGCACCGTCGATGTCATCTGCTTATCAGGCCGCTTCCCTAATGCCGACCAGGAGGCTGCCGAGCAATTGGCTACGGCACTAAACGATTTGCCCGAGGCCACGGACGTGGTGATCGATGGTCTCGCCATGGGGATGTTACCGGACATCATTATTGAGCAGGCCAATCGGTTGATGATAACAGCACTGGTGCATCATCCGCTGGGGGATGAGCAAGGGCTAAGCGAATCCGAGCAGCAGCAATTTCATCAGTCTGAGCTTACGGCGCTTGCCGCCGTCTCACAAATAATCGTGACCAGCCGGTTTACTGAGCGCCGATTGAAGGCGTTGGCAAACCGCTACGCCATGCCTATAGCGGCCACGGTTAGTGTTGTTGAACCTGGGGTGGACGTTGTCCCCATTAACGCCGCCCCAGCGCTTGGCGAGCCGCTGCGGTTTGTGTGTGTGGCAACGCTTGTTCCGCGTAAGGGGCAGGATGTGTTGGTCCAGGCGTTGGCGGGATTAAACCAGAGAAACTGGCAGTGTAACTGTTATGGCGGCGCACGTGATGCGGCGTTTGCCGACCGGGTAGCGCAGTTGATTGAGGCGCATGGGCTTGCGTCTTGTGTGCAGCTGCACGGCGAGTGCGACGCGACGACCTTAACCAGGACGTACGAAAACGCGCATGCCCTGGTACTGCCTTCCTGGTACGAAGGCTATGGCATGGTGGTCACCGAGGCGCTGGCGCGAGGCCTGCCTGTCATTACCACGACCGGGGGCGCTCTTGATGAAACCTTGCCGGAAGGCGCAGGCCTTAAAGTAACACCTGGGGATGTAAAAGCACTGACACATGCACTGAGCCGTTTCTGCGATGAACCCGAGCTGCGAGCGTCGCTTAAAGCCGGTGCAGAAGCGGTACGTGAAACGCTTAGCGATTGGCAGCATGCCGGTGCTGCGTTTGCTAAAGCGCTGAACCCGGCTCCCTCTTTTCATAATGGCAGCCAGTTTGAGGCCGATTGGCTCACGCTACGTGAAGAGGCGGACGTTACGTTTAGAAGCCAGCAGCTTCCTCAAAAAGCCGCTATATGGCTAAACGAACGCACTCAGACGCCGAGGCTGGTCGATTTAGGGTCAGGCAGAGGAAGCAATATGCGCTTCCTCGTGCCTTTTCTACCGACCCCGCAGCACTGGACGTTCATTGACCATGACGCTGAACTACTCAACGACGCCCGCGACAGCATCGGCAAGTTGGAAAATGCCCAGGCGGGCATTTGGGTAGAAACGCTCTGCACGTCGCTTGATTCGCTTGTTCATGTGCCTCTGCAGGATGCGGATCTGATAACCGCATCGGCACTGCTGGATCTTGTATCGCAAGGTTGGATCGAAACGCTCGTAACGCACTGTCAGGCACGTGATCAGGCGCTTTTAATGGCCCTTAGCGTGAACGGAGAGTGGGGCTTTACCGATGCCGATGATGAGCCGTTATCCGATGATGATGACCACTGGCTACTGGCGCTGTTTATGGCGCATCAGCATCGCGACAAAGGATTAGGTGATGCCTTGGGCGGGCAGGCTCACGAGACGCTGGTTAATGCGCTTGAACAAGCGAATTATCAGGTTGAACAGGTTGCTACCCCTTGGCTGTTGAGTTCGGCTAACCGTTTACATCAATCTTTAATGACGGCGCTCATTAACGGCTGGGCGGAAGCGGCGACAGAGCAGGCACCAGAGGCCGCTACTCGTATTGGTGAGTGGCGTGAGCGACGTACACACTTGGTGGCTTCCGGTGAAGTAGGCATTTGGGTGGGGCATTGCGACCTGCTAGCAACGCCAGAAAAAAGGGCGTAGCCCGATGAACATGCAGCGGATATGGCGCTCTCCTTGGGTTCGACGCGGGCTAATGAGCGCTGGCTTGCTGGTGGTGATCGCGTTATTTGTAGAGCCCCGTGACATCATGGGCCAGGTACAGCGCTTATCGTTGGGCTGGGTCGTTGTGGCGCTGCTGATTAGCGTGGTTCAAATTATGCTCAGTGCGTGGCGATGGCAGTTGACGGCCAACCGAGTGGGGGCTCCGCTGCGGTTTAGCTATGCATTGCGGGAGTACTATCTTGCCTTGTTAGTGAATCAGATATTGCCTGGTGGCATTTTAGGCGATGCTGGCCGCGCTCATCGGCACGCTCAACAAGCAGGCTCACGGGGTAGCGCATGGCGGGCGGTAATTATCGAGCGCACCTCTGGGCAGGTGGCTGTGGTGGG
This sequence comes from Halomonas sp. AOP22-C1-8, assembly GCF_052378905.1. Classification (NCBI taxonomy): domain Bacteria; kingdom Pseudomonadati; phylum Pseudomonadota; class Gammaproteobacteria; order Oceanospirillales; family Halomonadaceae; genus Halomonas; species Halomonas sp. AOP22-C1-8. Next base: position 28,279 of record NZ_JBQSYD010000026.1, read on the forward strand.
TTTAACCATTGCGGCCCTGTTACTTTCTCCGCTATGGCACGCCGTGCTTGGCTGGCCGGTTAGCCTCACTATTGTTGGTGGGCTGTGCTTTGCAGGCGTGGCCGTGTGGCAAGGAGTAGTGCGCTTGCCTTCATCGCGGCTACCGGCGTGGTGTCATTCGATGGGGGTGGATATCAAGCGAGGCCTTTTTAGCCCCGGGGTGTGGCACTTACAACTGGCATCTTCGCTCGTTATTGTCATGAGCTATGGGGTCGTTATGGTCTGTGCGGCGCGGGCCATTGGTGTCGAGCTTGCGGCGTCGAAAATTTTGGCATTGGCGCCGGTGCTTCTGTTAGCCATGTTAATTCCGCTGTCCGTTGCCGGGTGGGGACTGCGTGAAGGGGCCGCTGTGGCCACTTGGGCGCTGGTGGGGCTGCCCACTGCTCAAGGGGTTGCGGTATCCCTTGCTTATGGCGTGTTAGTACTGCTTTCAAGCCTGCCGGGCATTTGGGTGGCGTTGGATAAACGTCACCGTGCCCAGCCGTCAGGCAAAGGTGGTGGCTCTCAGCACCACGTCAAACAGCGTGTCGTCTCCACAGCGAAACGTTCTCATCGTCGGGCGCAGAGCACTTCCAAGCGTCTCGATAGGCGTCATCTGAAGCCCCGGCTTGCCCGAGCCGATCAGCAGTGGGGCGACCAGAAGATGCAGGCGATCAATGACGTTTGCTTCAATAAACCGGGAAACCGTTATGCCGCCTCCTTCCACCAGAATGCGCTTCAAACCACACTGATTAAGCAGCGTGATTACATCATTTGGGGCGAACTGCCCCTGCGCATTAAGCGGCAGTACATGGCGCTGAACCCGCGAATTGGGCGGAGGCGGTGTATCCGGCCCCACGATGTGCAGCGTGGGCGCCGAGTCGGTGTGGAACAGCTTAATGCCTGTGGGCACACGACCGCGGGGATCAAGCACTACCCGCGTGGGATGCGTACCGATGACATGACGCACTGTCAATTGGGGGTCGTCAGCACTGGCCGTGCCGGCGCCGATGATAACGGCATCCACCAACGCCCGCAGACGATGCAGGTGAATCAGGCTCTCATGGCCGTTGACGTAGTGCGAGTGGCCGCTCTGCGTCGCAATACGCCCGTCCAGGCTTTGCCCCAGCTGGGCAATCACCCAGTGGGGGCGGCTTGCCAGCGGCACCAAGCAGTCCAGCAGGTCAGTGGCCGCCGGTGTTATAGCGTTCTGACGGTGCCAGTTGCCCTCAGCGTCGAGCCGCAATGGCGCCTCGGTTGTTCGGCCTTCACGTATTGCCAACAGCCACGCCCACGCCGTGTCTATATCCAGCGACGTCTTCTTCTCCAACAATGTTTTAGGACCAATGCAGCCACTATGGTGACGGGTGTCGGACATAACGCCTCCACGCTGAGAAAACAGTCTTATCTTGCGGGGCCGTATAGTTCAACGCAAGCGTACGCTACCCGCTGCACCAGGCAATCAGGAGGCCACTATGTATCACATTGAACGCGCTATTTTCGACATTCGCCGTGGGCTGCCGGTTGTGCTTAATACGGGGGAAAAGCGTCTGCTGGTACAGGCATTAGAGGGCATTGAGTCGGTCGATATGCTGGCCAAACTCGCAGGGACGCGACCATCTCTGGTATTAACGCGCCATCGCCTGGAGGCGATGGGCATGTCACTAACGGCGGAAGCAGCCTGTTTGCCATTGGTTGAGCATGTGAACGAAGATAATTTGCAGGCGCTCGCGGTGGTTCAAACGGCGAGCCGACCCGCGCATTCCTTATTAAGTGGCCTTAAACCCGCAGGGCCAGGTGAGCGTGGCGCGGTCGCACTCATGCGCCGTGCTTTGCTAATTCCAGCCGCGCTATGTGCCGATGTGAGTGACCAGGCGGCTGAATCGGTGGCGCAGGAAATTGCTCAAGGCAAGCTGTTGGAGGTTGATGCAAGAGACGCTGCAAAGTGCCTGGCCGGTGCACCGGGTATGCTGAAACGGGTGAGCGAAGCCAGGATTCCGCTGGAAGACGCTGCTGAAAGTCGCTTTGTGCTGTTCCGCGAGCCGGATGGGCTACGCGAGCATGTGGCGGTAGTGATCGGGCAGCCTGAAACGCTGGAAGGGGCGGTCCCCTTACGCCTGCACTCTGCGTGCCTGACCGGCGATTTGTTTGGCAGCCTGCGCTGTGACTGTGGCGAGCAGTTGCGTAATGCCGTGGCGGACATTCAAGCTATGGGCGGCGGTGTATTGCTTTACCTGGCCCAGGAGGGGCGTGGTATTGGGCTTGCCAACAAGCTGCGCGCGTATACCTTGCAAGACGGTGGCCTGGACACCATGGATGCTGACCAAGTGCTGGGGTTTGGTGACGACGAGCGCCAGTACGCCGTGGCGGTGGACATGCTTAATGCGCTGAAGATCTCTCAAGTGCAGCTACTGACGAATAACCCATTGAAGATCGCTGCCCTGCGTGAAGGCGGGATTGTGGTGGTATCGCGTCAAGCACTTTATGGGAGCGTCACCGACCAGAATCATCGCTACCTGAGCGCAAAAGCCAATCGAGCCGGCCATCTTTTCGGCGACGTATTAGGCCGACATGGGCGCTAACGCACCAGGCCATTGCGGGTAGTAAGTAATTAACACGCTTAAAACGCAGGCAGCCGAGCTGTTTCCGTGATCACGGTTGCCAGTTGCTCAGCGTAATGGTGTACCAGACGCTCACCCAATGCCGACGTGGCTTGGTGGGCATCACCGGCCACGCCGTGCTGGCTTAAGTCCTCGGCAAGCCAGGCAAATGCGGCGGCCCCTTCCGGGCCTACCAGTCGGCAATTTTCTAACGTGCCGAGCGGGGCAGCCTGATAGTTGTCCAGATTGACGGTGGTTGGCGCCAGGTATTGCATCATGGCGGTTTCAAGCAGCCCGCCGTGTAATCCATAACGCAGCTCCTGGGCATCAACCGCACCTTCAAGCGGTGGTAGCCGCGTATACGTCGCTTTAACGACGCGCATATTAAACTGCTGGCGTAGGGTGAGCGCGGCCAACTCCATAATGGCTTTATTACCGCCATGGCTGTTGATGAGTACCAGCCGGTTGATGCCCGCCTGAGCGACGCATTTCCCATACGCTTCAAGTGTGGCAATCGCGAGCGACGCAGGAAGGCTAAGCGTGCCAGAGAAGTTAGCGTGCTCGTCGCTTGCGCCCACCGCAATAGAGGGTAAGCAAACGACCTCTAGAGCGGGGTCAAGAACGCTCAGCATAGCAGCCTGCAGCCCTTCGCCAATAATAAGGTCCGTGCCTAACGGTAGGTGTGTGCCGTGCTGCTCAATCGCGCCCAGCACTAAAACGGCGACAGGATCGCGCTCGGCGACCGCCGCTAACTCGGGAACACTAAGCGCTTGCCAATCGTAAATCATAAATCCTGAATTCCTGGCGTAAGCTCCTTGTAACGGAGCTTGGCATGGAGGGTGTGATAGCCGGTCCTGATCAACATTTTAGTAAACACGTTTTTGTAACCATAGCGCTCCTGTGCTTGAAACCACAGCGCTGTTGGCAGGTTAGGTCGAAAATTAACGTTTGAAAAGCTGTCACATACCATCACCCGCTGTGGGCACGCGCCGGTAGGGGATGATCCACTCGGCAGGCATACAGGTCGCCCGAGGGCAGGCCATCTGCACCTGTGGCGAACCACAGGCTGCGTTAAACCAGCATCGAACTGCTTAGCCGATGTGCTAGCTGGCCAAGCATTAATGAGGCTCCTTCGTCTGGGCAGCCGGGGACGACGGCGCGTGGACGCTAAACTGGTTTAGCGACTGAGGCGGCATCTCGCCAGACAATTCAGAAGGCAGCGCATTAAGAACGTACAGAGAACCATCGGCCATGGCAGGCAAGGTCGAACTGTCGCGCGCCATAAGGGTGTTAAATTCATCCAGCAAAGATGGGCTCAAACTCGTGCTAGGCGTTTGTAGCAGCCCTAAGCGCTGATTGATAACGCCGCCCCACGTGCTGCTACTGGAGTACTTGATGATCGGGACTGCCAACAGCAGGCCTAGCCATACCGGCGATAGCCATCCAAAGGCTGAGGCGGAAAACAGCATGACAGCTCCCGCCCAGGCAAGGCCACATAGCGTCATCCAGCCAGCATGCTGCCACACTTCTCCCCAAGGTAAAGAGCGCTCGCCTCGGGGTTGGGTTTGCCACTCAATAGAGCGCCCTAGCAGCACAGTGATAATAAATAGGCTGTGCCATGCCATCATCAAGGGTGCAATCAACGCGGCAAAGAGTATTTCCAATACCATGCTGGTGAATAGCTTAAGCCTGCCACCAAAAGCATGAGGACACTGTCCGAGTGCCAGTAAAAACCCCAAAAACTTGGGTGCCAGCAGCATCCCCAAGGTAATGGTCAGTAGCCCTACAGATAACGATTTGGGCAGCATTTGCTCTGTCGGCTCATCAATCGCCTGGTAGCCGACCAGGAGACTCGTACACACCAGCAGAGCGAGCCACACAAGTGATGATAAATAGGCAAAGGCGCCGAAGAAAAAATGTAGCCGACTGATGGGATGAAAGCCCGCGCCCGTTAGCAAACGTAGATGCTGTAAATTTCCCTGCAGCCAACGACGATCACGCTTGGCAAAGTCGAGCATATTGCTGGGCATGGCCTCAAAGCTGTTATGAGCGGCGCTGGCATACGGGTCATGACGTGAAACGGCGGTGGTGGCCGTGGTATCAAGAAGTACCTGCCAGCCACTTCTTTTTAACAGGGCTGCCTCCACGAAATCGTGGCTAAGAATTTCTCCGCCAAGTGGCGGTTTGCCGGGAATGGTAGGCAAGCCTGCACTGGCCATAAAGGCACGCGTGCGCACAATGGCGTTATGCCCCCAGTAGTTGGCAGCATCGCCTTGCCAGAAGCTTTGGCCTGCGGCCAGCATCGGGCTGTAAAGTGCAGAGGCAAACTGGGTGAAAAGGCCAAACAGCGTGCGCTGGCCAACCGGAATCGGCACGGTTTGAATCAAGCCGACACTGGGCTCGCGCTGCATGCGGTGAACTAGCGTTAACAGCGTCTCGCCACTCATCAGGCTATCCGCATCCAGAACCACCATATAGTCGTAGCGGCGTCCCCAGCGGCAGCAAAAATCGGCAATATTACCTGCCTTACGTTCATGGTTGTTCTCTCGACGACGGTAGTGAACCGCCAGTTGACCGGCAAGGCGCTGCTGAAGTGCTGCCACGTGGGCGGCCTCTTCTTGGGCTTTGTCGAGGTCCTGCGTATCACTCAGAATAAAGACGTCGAAGTGTTCGCTTAAGGGTGTCTCAGGAGGGTTCGAGGAGGTGTGTGCCTGCTCAATTAGCGAGCGACAGGTTGCTTCGAGGCCTGCAATAGTGGGGATGGGTGGTTCTGCATAAATCGGCATGACCAGTGCTGTTTTACTCACCAGTAAATTGCCGTTAGGCGAAAGCGGCACTTGCCGACGCAGGCTTAAGGGATCTAGCCGCAGGGCGCACACAATAAAACCGAACACCGCGCCCCAAAACGCCAAGGCGATCCAGCTAAACGTTAGTGCAAACAGTACCAACATGGTGATTTGCCAGCCTATTTCCAAAAAGGAAATAACCTTGAACATCGCCACACAGCCAGCAATGCTGGAACTGATGACGAGCACGGCCAGCAGTGCGCGACGAAAGGCCAACCACGGAATCAACGGGGTAAGTTCAATAGATTTACGCATCGGGATACCACACATAGTTCCAGGTTTCGCTAATGGGCTGGTTATTGAGCATTAAACGCAGGCGGATATCAGTTGGCTCATTTCCCGGGGGAACTCGAAAGCTGGCGCGCCACATGTTATCGGGGAGCGACATAACATGGGGCTGCGTGACGTTGCCGGTTTGGGTTCTAATGTCGAGCTTGACGGGTTGGTCTGGGGCAATGTCGTCAAGCGCACCGCCTTGAAAATCGACAACAAACTGGCGCTCTAATGTAGCGCCTTCACTGGCGCTCCCCTCAATGGTGGCCTTGCCATGACGGGTGCGAATGACTCGGCCTACGTCGTGGTCCTGGGCATCATTGAGTGTGTGGGTATGATAATGAAGGTGGCGTGAGTCCCCAGCGTTAAGCGGCTCATCGTCGACCCAATAGGCAACAATATTGTCGTGGGTTTCATCCGGAGTGGGTATTTCTACTAGTTCAACATGACCTGCGCCCCATGCATCAATAGGCGCTACCCATTGGCTGGGCCGTTGATGGTAATGCGCTTCCATATCCAAATAGCGGCTAAAGTCGCGCTCACGCTGCATCAGCCCAAAACCGTGGGGGGCGTTATCCACAAAGCTTGAAATATGTGTCTCTTGAGGGTTACTGAGCGGGCGCCAAATCCATTCATCAGCGCCTGTATGTATTAATAATCCGTCAGAGTCGTGTACCTGCGGCCGAAAATCATCAAACCTTTCATGGCTAGACTCGCCAAACGTGTACATGCTGGTAAGCGGGGCTATACCTAGCTTGGCGACATCGTGACGGGCAAATAGCTCGGCTTCTACCTCGGCATTGGTTTGCTCACCAGGACGCAGTGTTATTCGGTAAGCACCGCTTAACGATGGACTGTCGAGCAGAGCGAGCAGCGTGATTTCATCGGCATCTTCGCCTGGCTTATATAGCCAAAACTCCCGAAAGGCTGGAAACTCTTCCTTTTCAGATGACGCTGTGTCGACCGCTAATCCTCGCGTTGATAATCCGTAGGTTTGGTCCTGGCCCACCAAACGGAAATAGCTGGCGCCTAAAAAGACCGCGAACTCATCCGCGTAATCGTCATTGTTGAGGGGATAGTGCAGCCGAAATCCGGCATGGCCACTGCCGGTTAAATCCTGCTCAAGAAGCGCCTCAGCATTGTCATCGTACTGAAAATCATCGCTGGAGAAGGGCAGCGGAGTAACGTCATCGCCCTCAATGATATTCAGCGTGATAGGCGTTTGAAAAATAAATCCGCTATGAAATAACTGTAAATTGAAGGGGCTTTCATCACGCCAGTAGGCCTGGTCGGGCGAAAAGCGGATTTGTCGATAGGTGTCGTAATCAATCTCTTTTAGGGCCGAGGGTAGTGATTCTTCAGGCGCTTGATACGCCTGTTCAGCAAGCTGTTTAGCCTGCTCAATGACCGCATTGAAATGGTCATCTGTGTGGGCACTGGCTGGCAATGCCGTAAAGCAGCCAAGCAGTAATATCCACTTTCCGATCTCCGGGCTCTTCAACGTCGTACAGCGCATAGGCGAGTTCCTTTCGACGGCTGACTAAAACAGGGTGAGCTAACATCACTACCAGCATGTTTGAACAAATTTTGTACACTAAATCCTTTATGCACACTGTTCATCTAACGTATGGTCGCCAACCTGGGTAATGCCGCCACTTACACGGCATTTGGACGCCCGCTTAACGTATATGTAGACCTGCCGTTGTTGCGCTCAATCTTTCACTTGCTAGTAGGTAATGTAGGCCAAATATGGGCATTTTGCGCGATGCTTGCAGGCGCCGCTGGGCTATTTTTGCGCCTTGGGAGCACGCGAGTGACCCACCGGAGGTGGTCTGGCAGGATAGTGAGCGGATACGTGATCATTACGCTTGGTTTGTCGACTACGCTGTAGAGGTGACCCAGCGTTATTGGCGCCTTTTCGCACGTATGGATTTGTGGAGGGCACGCTGCCGTCATTGGATAATCCTGAAAAGGCCGCACGAATGAGCCAGCTTCGCCACTGGTTACGGGAAGCATTTGGCAGCCGGTAACACTTTGCCTACAAGGACGAGACTATGATTCAGCCGGTGATTCTATGCGGGGGAAGCGGCACACGGCTGTGGCCGCTTTCACGCGAGCAAATGCCCAAACAGTTTTTGCGCTTAACCTCGTCGAAGAGCCTGCTTCAGCAAACGCTGGATCGCCTGGAAGGGATAAGTACGACACCGCCGTTTATTATGGGCCATCAGGCGCACCGGTTCCTTATGGCTGAGCAACTGCGTGAAGCGAACCAGGCGGGGCGTATTGTGCTAGAGCCGGAAGGGCGTAACACAGCGCCTGCGATTGCCTGTGCGGCGTTGTTAGCCAGGGCCGTAGGAGACGATCCGCTGCTGTTGGTCTTGCCGGCGGATCATGTCATTGGCGATGTGAGCGCTTTTCAACAAAGTGTCGAGTGGGCCGTGCCCTTGGCAGAGCAGGGCTATTTAGTCACCTTTGGCGTTGTGCCTACGCATCCTGAAACGGGATACGGCTATATCGCCTGTGGTGACGCATTGGAAAAGGGCTATCGGCTCGCCTCGTTTATTGAAAAACCGGATGCCGAGCGCGCCGCTCAACTGCTTGAACAAGGCGATACGCTTTGGAACAGCGGCATGTTTTTGTTACGCGCTTCGACATATCTTGAGCAGCTAGCGGACCTTCAACCCGAGATGCTGTCTGCCTGCCGGGCCGCTGTTGATGGCGCTCACAGCGATCTGGATTTTCTAAGGCTCGCTGAAGCGTCGTTTCAGCGCTGCCCCGCCAATTCGATTGATTATGCCGTCATGGAGCACTGCCGTTTTGCGGCCATCATCCCCCTTGATGCTCAGTGGAGCGATGTAGGCAGTTTTGATGCGCTTTGGGAGATGGCCGCGGCGGATGAAGCGGGCAATGTGGTGCAAGGTGATGCGCTTTTGCACTCGACTACGAATTCACTCGTGATGGCCGAACATCGCTTGGTGACCACGCTGGGGGTTAACGACTTGCTTGTGATTGAAACCTCTGACAGCGTGCTGGTGGCGCATCGGGACCAGGCCCAGCACATAAAACAATTAGTCGCGGTGTTAGCCAGTAAAGGGCGCCGCGAGCTTCAGTCAGCGCCCCAGGTACATCGCCCCTGGGGTGACTTTCAAGCAATTGATAGTGGTGAGCGCTACCAGGTTAAGCATATTACGGTGAAACCCGGCGGCCGACTCTCCCTTCAACGCCACCATCATCGCGCCGAGCATTGGGTCGTGGTAAGCGGAACGGCACAGGTAACAGTGGGAGAGCGCAGCTTCTTAGTCAGTGAAAATCAATCGACCTATATTCCGATTGGCACACTTCACCGCTTAGAGAACCCCGGTAAAATCCCGTTAGAGCTGATTGAGGTTCAGTCGGGTGCCTATCTGGGGGAAGACGATATCGAAAGGCTCGATGATGTCTATGCACGCCATGACTATGAGTAGGTGCTGATAAATCAGTACCTACTCAGAGAAACCTTAATAAAGCCGGAAGTCGTTGGCGTTGGGGTTTTGCTGCTGCTCTTCGATGACTTTGCGGTAGCGCTTGTATTCCCACTGGTACTGGGCGGGTTCCAGCGCAATTGACGCTTCAACACTGGCATTAACCCCGCTCGCAGACACTGTTTCGTCAGCGCTATACACCCGCTCGTCGGCGTCCAGAAAATGGATAGCAAAGCCGCGCCTAGGCAGGCGCAGGGCAACGCCTGTGACAACGCGTGCCTGGGTGCGCGCCACCAGTTTGGGGAGTAGCGTGGCGGTATACGCATCGCGTGAATAAAACGGCGCAAAGACGCCGCTGCCCCAGTCGGGTTCCTGGTCAGGCAGAATGCCAATGGCCTCGCTGCGCTTAAGTGCTTTAAGCAGTGCTGCAACGCCCCGTGGGTTAGTGGGCACTAACTGCGCGCCCATCCGTTCGCGGCCATGGCGAATAATCGGCTCAAGGTTGGTTATTTTGGGAGGCTCGTACATAGCGGTGAAAGGGAAATGGCTGGAAAGCCAGAAATTCAACACTTCCCAGTTACCAAAATGCGGCGCCAGAACAATAACGCCTTGGCCTTGCGACCGTGCGCTGTCCAGCTTGTCGCGGCCATGCACTTCAATAATACTCGCCTCAACGCGGGCAGGCTCCGCCATCCAGGCATAGCCCAGCTCCATCATGGTGGCGGTGGAGTGACGAAGGCTCTGTTTAGCGAGCGCCCTGCGCTTACGCTGGTCAAGCGCGGGGTATACCACCTTAAGATTAATATCGGTGACGTTTCGCTCACGGCGGCTAAAGCAGTAAACGAGAGGGCCAAGCGTGGAGGCAAAACGCCACAGGCGCGGCAGGGGCCAGCGCGAAAGCCTTCGCCAAAGCCACGCAATCGCCGTGGCTCGGGAGAGTCGCTTGTCTGATGTCGTTGCGTGTTCCGTCATTCGTTAGATTAACCAGCTGTCCACATTACTCGGAGCACGTTTATCTTGTAAGCCTTTAAACCCTTTAACGCAGCGAACGATAAACCAAACCGCCAGCGCAAATAAAAGCGGGAAGCCGATCAGTACAAAGGTGAGCAGGAAGCTAATGCTTGCGTACAGCAAGCCAATCCAGAAGGTGCGAACCTGATAGCGGTAGTGTTCGTCCAGCCAGGCCGGGCCTTTGCCTTGATAGACATAGGCAATGATGACGCCGACAACCGAGGTGAAGCCAACAACAAAGCTTGCCAGATAAAGCGCATAAACCACCATGGCCATTGTGGTGTCGTGCTGCTTGCTTGGCTCGGCGGTGGAGTGTTCTGAAATAATTTCGCCTTCAATCGGCGAGTCATGACGGTTATCTTGCATGTCTTTTTACCTTTAATACGGATGAGACAATAAAGCGAAGGTTCTTAACGCCCTATAATACCTTGCACGACGCCGCTAAGCATTAGTCACTGACCAGCAAGATACTGGCGGTAACATTAGCGAGCCGGGCGGCAAATCTCCAAAAGGTTACCATCGGGGTCGCGCAGATAAACGGACTCGATCGCGCCATTGGCGCCCTGGCGAGCCACCGGGCCAAGTTCAACCTCAATGCCCAGCACGTCTAGATGCTGTTTGAATTCATCCAGCGGCAATTGGCAGCGTAGGCATAAATCCAGGCTGCCAGGCGTAGGGGTTGCAGAAATAGGCTCGATGTCGGTGTCGGTTTGATGGAGTCGTAGGGCGGTATCGCCCAGCATTAAATCTACCCGTTGGGCATCACGATAGCGTACGTCTAGCCCGAGAACACGCGAGTAAAAATCAACCGCGCGACCCATATCTGTGACAGTAACAACAAGATGATCCAAGCCTGAGAGCATGCCTCTTTCCTTAAATGCAAAACCGAAAACCAGAGAATACGACGATGCAATGCTGTCCGCTATGCGGTGAAATTAAGGTCTCGCTCTATCATCAAAATCATCGTCGTGAATATTACCAGTGTGCCACGTGTTGGCTGGTGTTTGTGCCGTCCGAGCAGCATTTAAGCGTAGCGGATGAAAAAGCAGAGTATGACCAGCATCAAAATTCACCGCAAGATATGGGATACCGGCGATTTTTAGGGCGCTTGTTCACGCCGTTGCTAGCCAAACTGCCGAAAGGTGCCAACGGGTTGGATTTTGGTTCAGGGCCTGGCCCCACGTTGTCTGTGATGTTCGAGGAAGTTGGCCACCCCATGACGGTGTTCGACATCTTCTATGCGCCCGACATGTCCGTTTTGCAGAACACCTATGATTTTATCACCGCGACTGAAGTCGTTGAGCATTTAGCCATGCCCGGAAAGGTGCTGGCGCAGTTGGTTGCTCAGCTACTCCCTGGTGGCTATCTGGGCATCATGACCAAGCGAGTGACCACTCAAGCAGCATTTGCCAACTGGCACTATATTAATGACCCCACCCATATCTGTTTTTTCAGTGAGGCAACCTTTGAATGGTGGGCCGCGCAGCATCAACTAACAGTCGAATTTCCTGAAAAAGATACGGTTATTTTGAGAAAACACTAATCGATACGAACAGGCTATGAAAAAGCGTTGACTTTATGCTATCCAGGGCAATAATTGCGCGCCCGTTTCTTGCCTGTGGTTGTGTAAAAGGTGGTAACGGCTCTTAAACAGCTACGCCCGCTTTTTTTGACAACGTGTTTGGCAAGGTGAGGTTTTCATGTCGCGGCAATTACTGGCTATGGCGTTTGCGCCTCTGTTGGGCCTGTTTATTTTAGGCATTGGCAACGGCTTTTTGGCTACCTTGATCACGGTACGCCTGGATGCGGCAGGCGAGTCTGCGACGGTGATCGGGATTGTCTCGTCAGCGTACTTTATTGGCCTGGCCTTGGGCGCCTTGTTTAACGACCGGTTGTTGCTGCGTATTGGGCACATTCGCGCCTATGGCAGTTTCGCCTCGCTGGTTGCCGTGACGGTGCTTCTTCAAGGGCTCTTTTTTGATCCTTGGGCCTGGTTTGCATTGCGCTTGATTGGCGGCTGGGCAACGGTCGGTGTCTATCTGGTCATTGAGAGCTGGCTGCTCACGGCAGGCGAGCAAAAAGTGCGTGGCCGCCTGTTGGCGCTCTACATGATTTCGCTTTACGCTGCCGGTGTCATTGGTCAGCTATTGCTGGGCGTCACCAATGCCATGGGCGGGACGGCACCGTTTATGGTGATCGGCATGCTGGCGTCGCTTTCTGTGCTGCCAATGGCGATGATTCCGCGTGTTACCCCTCTGATTGAGCACGCCGAACCACTGCCTCCTTATCGATTAATCATGTTAACCCCAACGGGTGTGCTGGGTAGCTTGGGGTCGGGCATGGTGGTCGCGGCGGCGTACACCTTGCTGCCCCTTTATTTGCAGCGCATTGGAATGAGCGTGAATCAGGTCGGCCAGATGATGGCCCTAGTGGTGCTGGGGGCCATGCTGCTGCAGTATCCGATTGGGCGCTGGTCAGACCGTCACGACCGCCAAATGGTACTTATCGGGATCAGTGGTTTTTGTGTGCTGGTATCGGCGGCAATTCTTTGGCTACCGCTCTCCACGCCGCTGCTGGCGGTACTGCTGTTCTTGCTGGGCGGTGGAGTATTTGCGTTCTACCCCGTGGCCGTCAGTCATGCTGCCGACCGAGCGCCCGCCGGGGCGCTTGTACGTATGAGCCAAGGACTTTTGCTGATTAACTCTATCGGGGCAACCTTAAGCCCGCTGATGATTTCACCCGTTATGACAGCCGTGGGCGATGCCGGGTTGTTCTGGGCATTTGGCGGGCTCAGCCTGTTCTTCCTGCTCTTTTTTGCCTGGCGGCGCAGCGTGCGCCCCGCCCCGATGCCGGTGGCGCCGTTTACCGCGACGACGCCCATGACTGCGGCCGGGGCAGAGCTTGTGATTACCGAGGAGCTTGTCCAAGGGGCGCTTGAGCACGAGCATCTGGAAGATTTGTCGGATGCAGTGCCAAACGTGGACGTAGCGGAACCTGTAGTCGGACCGCCCGCCGAGGAAGAAACCCGAATTGCCTACTATGACGATGTCGAACAGTTAAGCACGCGTAAGTAATTTGGTAGCGGGTCTGTATCGTAAAGAGGTGAGACGTTGGGCTAATGGTGTAACGATAGGCAGGAAACTACTATCGAATATAACGGTTTATAACAAACGACTGTTTTATTTCTACATCGAGGTTTTGCCATGAATCACTACGTCGCGCCGGTACGCGATTTGCGTTTTGTGCTCGAAGAACTGCTCGGGCATCACTCGCTGACGCTGTCCAATTTTACAGAGACAACACCCGACGTTGTTGAGGCGGTGCTGGATGAGGCCGCCAAGCTTGCGGGTGACGTTTGGGGGCCGCTAAATGCTACCGGTGATCATCAAGGCGCCAAACATCATCCGGATGGGCGAGTAACGACGCCTGATGGATTCGCGGCGGCCTACCAGGCGTATGTAGAAGGCGGCTGGAACGGCATCGGCGTGTCGGAAGCGTTAGGTGGGCAGAACTTGCCTGAAGTGGTGGCCAGTGCCGTCCAGGAAATGCTCCACGGTGCCAATATGGCGTTAGGGCTTTGTCCCATGTTAACTGCTGGCGCCATTGAAGCATTGGCCCATCATGGCAGCGAGCCGCTGAAAGCGACGTATTTACCCCATTTGGTAGAAGGGACCTGGACAGGCACCATGAACCTGACCGAGCCCCAGGCAGGGTCGGATCTTTCTAAAGTGCGTACCAAGGCAGTACCTGAAGGCGATCATTACCGGATAAGTGGCCAGAAAATCTATATTACCTGGGGTGAGCACGACGCCGCTGAAAATATCATCCATTTTGTGCTGGCGCGTAAACCTGATGCGCCAGAGGGTAATAAAGGCATCTCGCTTTTTCTGGTGCCTCAATTTCTCGTCAATGATGACGGCACCCTGGGCGAGCGTAATGACGTTTTATGCACCGCCATTGAGCACAAGCTGGGTATCCACGGCTCACCAACTTGTTCGTTAAGTTTTGGCGAGCAGGGTGGGGCAATCGGTTATCTGGTGGGTGAAGAAGGGCGCGGCCTGAATCACATGTTCACCATGATGAACGAGGCGCGTCATAAAGTGGGTATCCAAGGGATCGGCGTGGCCGAACGCGCCTGCCAGCACGCGTTTGCCTACGCACAAGAGCGCCATCAGGGTCGTTTGTCGGCAGCGCGAGGCGGTAAAGAGTGCCCCATTAGTGAGCATCTCGACGTGCGGCGCATGCTGCTTTCCATGCGCGCACGCACCGATGCGCTGCGTGCGTTAGCACTGTACTGTGCAGCACAGCTGGACACCGCCCGCCATGCTGAAAACGAGAGTGAACGCCTGGCGGCTCAGGCTCGCGTTGATATCCTGATTCCTGTGGTAAAAAGCTTCTCAACGGATCAAGCGGTAGAGATCGCCTCGTTAGGTATTCAGGTGCACGGCGGGATGGGATATATCGAAGAAACCGGCGCGGCACAGCTGCTGCGTGATGCTCGTATCGCACCCATTTATGAAGGCACTAACGGCATTCAGGCGCTGGATTTAGCAGGACGCAAGTTACAGCGTGATAATGGCGAAGCATTTTCCAGCCTGCTAAACGAAGTAGCCGACACGGTTGAACGTCTCAAGGCTGAACCTGCGTTGGCTCATTTGGGGCAGGCGCTGGATGCCGGGCTTGAGGATTTACGTGCTGCCAAGCAGCAGGTACTTGAGCAAGGCAAAGACCCGGAAAACGGGCCTGATGCCGTACAAGGTTATGCGACTCCGTTGCTAAACCTGGCAGGCCATGTGTTATGCGCCTGGCAAATGGGGCAGGCGGCACTCAGTGCGCAGGCGGCCATTGGGCAGGGCACAACAGACCCCTTCTATAAGGCAAAACTTCTAAGCGCACAGTTTGTGATCACCCAGTGGCTCCCTGTTGGGCGTGCCCAGCGGGCGGTAATTGAGGCAGGCATTCAATGCCTGAGTGATTTTGAGGTTGGCTAATCGCCCTATTGTGACAATCGCCGCCCCTGGAGGCGGCGATTGTATTTCTGGCGGGCGAGAAAAGAAGTGATTGCCCCCCAACCAAGCGTTCGCTAGGGTTGCAAGGCAGGCCAGTTAAGCCACCATAACAATGAAGGAGCCAATATGAGCGAATCAGTTATTGAAAAGGTCGATAACGAGGGTATCGTCCGCCTGACCATCAACCGCCCCAAGGCGTTGAATGCGTTAAATAGCGATGTACTTTCCGCGCTAGAGACCCACCTGACTGAGCTTGAGAATCAGCCAAACCTGCGCGCCGTATTACTGACTGGCGCCGGTGAAAAGTCGTTTGTTGCCGGAGCGGATATCACCGAAATGCGTGATAAAACGCCGGAAGAAGCGCGCGCCTTTGCAAGCCAGGCGTTACGAACCATTAAACGACTTGAAACACTTCCGGTGCCGGTGGTCGCCCTTGTGAACGGGTTTTGCCTTGGCGGCGGCTGCGAATTGGCACTGGCCTGCGACTGGGCAGTAGCCAGCGACAACGCGGTATTCGGCCAGCCTGAAGTTTTGTTGGGTGTCATCCCAGGCTTTGGTGGTACGCAACGCTTACCACGCCGCGTAGGCCCAGCCATGGCGATTGATCTTGTGACGACAGGGCGCAAGATAGACGCGAAAGAAGCGCTACGCATCGGTCTGGTGAATCGCGTAATGCCTCAGGCAGAGCTTGAAAGCTATGTAGCAGAGCTTACCCAACAGTTAAAAGGCAACGGCCCTCAGTCGGTACGCGGTGCCAAGCAGGCCGTTCATGACGGGATGGACCAGGACCTTGATAGTGCACTGGCCCTGGAGACTAGCCTATTTGCACTCTGCTTTGCCGGTGAGGAACAAAAAGAGGGCATGAGCGCATTTATAGAGAAGCGTAAGGCCAGCTTTTAGTCAGGCAACAAGCCCATAGCGCTCTATTCAAGGGTGGCGGAAGCGCCGCCCTCGTTTTATGCTGAGCTACTCCTCATCACTTATTCAACGCTTAAACGCAGGCATATTGATGGCGCTTGGGGGAAATACGTTGTTCCAGGCTGCACGCTAGGAACGCCTGGAAAGCTCTTTAGTTGATGTTTTTCTATGCAGCGTAACCGTTCAAAACAGCATAAAAATAAATGATGCGAACACAAACCCCACAACAGATTGCAGCGCCTGCTGAACGGTCCAGGTCTTGAGCGTTGTCTTGACGTCCATTCCTAACAGGCGGCCAACCAGCCAGAATCCCGAGTCGTTGACATGCCCTGCAAAGACAGAGCCCGCTGCTGTTGCCAGAGTAATCGCCACTACCTGCATGGATGTAAAGTCACCGCCAATCACGGCAGGGGCCATGAGCCCGGCGGCGGTTACCAGGGCGACAGTTGCCGAGCCTTGGGCCAAGCGCATAATCACCGCAATAACATAAGCCGCCAGGATGATCGGTAAACCAATATCGCTGAGCGAACTTGATAGCGCATCGCCAATGCCGGATGCCCTGAGTACGCCACCGAACATACCGCCGGCGCCTGTGATCAGTACTACCGAGCAAATCGGCCCCAGAGAAGAATCCAGTATTTTTTCTAATGCACTGCCTCCGATACCTTGACGGCGGCCTAGTACTAACATTGCCACCAACGTTGAAATAAGCAGCGCTACCGGCGTGTTGCCAACGGCTGAGAGCAGTTGGAACCACTGCGCGTCACTATCCACAACGCCCATTGAGCGCAGAAAGTTTAAGCCGGTGTTCATGAAAATCAGCACAATCGGCAGCAACAACATGCTGATAACAACGCTGACAGAAGGCGGGTTGATAACGTGGTCATCGCTGACGTCGCCGAACAGGGAGTCTGCGAGAGGGAAGGGATAGCGCTTTGCGACAATTTTCCCCCACATATAGCCTGATATCCACCAAAGGGGGAACGCAATCACCACGCCAGCAAGCAGCAATAACCCTAAATTTGCCTCATAAAGCTCCGATGCGGTAACCGGGCCTGGGTGAGGGGGCAGGAAAACATGCATAACCGAAAAGGCAGCGGCAGCAGGCATGGCATAAAGAAGGATAGGACCACCCAAACGACGCGAAACGGCAAAAATGATCGGTAGCATGACGATCAAACCGGCATCAAAAAATATCGGAAAGCCCATTAGCAGCGACGTGATACCGAGGGCAAAAGGCGCTCGCTTTTCGCCGAAGAGATCAATCATTTTATCGGCAAGCGCTTTGGCACCGCCTGAATGCTCAACAAGCTTGCCAAGCATTGCCCCTAACCCTACCAGTAGAGCAACAGCGCCCAGCGTTCCCCCAAAGCTATCCACCATCGTGGGAACAATCGCATTGACTGGAATCTGCGTGGCGAGCGCTGTCAGTAAGCTCACCAGCATCAGCGCCACAAACGCATGCATCTTGAATCTGATGATCAATAGTAAAAGGGACAAGACCGCTACGGCGGCAATGCCTAGCAACGGTCCTGTGGACAACGTTTGCGTCCATTCATCCATGCGAGTACTCCCAATGATAGTGCTAATTGCTGGCTATGTTATCGGTAACATCGTACAGCTTGATATTTTCTTGCATACACGACCTTGGTTTAAATAAAGTAAAAAAAGAATCTGTTAGGCGATGAAACAGGCAATTTATGGGATAAAGAAAGGCGACATAATGCGACTAGCGTAGCCATCCTTGCTTTTTTGACGTAAAAAAAGGGGTAACCATGTTTGATCTCTACATTGCCAACAAAAACTACTCTTCATGGTCATTGCGGCCTTGGGTGCTTATGAAGGCGCTTGATATTCCTTTTAAGGAACACGTTATGGCCTTTGAGGGTGGCAATGGGGCGAGTCGTGATACGTTTATTCGCTTTTCGCCTTCCGGGCTTGTGCCTTGCCTGGTGGATGGCGAGACGGCCGTCTGGGATTCGCTGGCCATTGTTGAATACATTGCCGAGCAGCATGCTCGGGTATGGCCAAAAGAGGTGACAGTACGTGCCTGGGCACGTTCGGCCAGCGCCGAAATGCATAGCGGCTTTTCCACGTTACGTAACGAATGCCCCATGAACTGCGGCGTGCGCGTCACGCTTCAGGATGTTTCTGCTGGGCTCAGAGCTGATCTCGCTCGATTGGATAGGCTCTGGCAAGAAGGCCTTTCACGCTTTGGTGGCCCTTACCTGGCAGGTGACGAATTTACGGCGGTAGATGCCTTCTACGCACCTGTCGTTTTCCGTGTACAAACGTTTGGCTTGCCTTTAAGCGAGGCTTCGAACGCTTATGCAAAGCACCTGTTGACGCTGCCAGCGATGCAGGCGTGGTATCAAGCAGCGCTCGACGAAAAATGGCATGAGCCTCATCACGAAGCCGATACGTTAAAACACAGCACCCTAACGGCTGATTATCGGAATGCCTAGCGCCTATCGGGCCGCGCATCAGGTAAACTAGCCAAAATTTATCGCTGGATATTCTGATGGCCCTTAGTGCGACGCCTTACAAAGTTGATATTAACCTTACCGACCTGGATCGTGGGGTGTATGAAACGCTACGTTTTACCGTGGCACGCCATCCCTCTGAAACAGAAGAGCGGATGAGTGCGCGGCTGATTGCTTATATATTGTGGTACAGCGAGGCGATTGCATTTGGGCGCGGGCTTTCCGATGTGGACGAACCCGCACTATGGGAAAAGAGCCTGGATGGGCGGGTGCTGCATTGGGTTGAAGTAGGCTTGCCGGATGCCGAACGCCTAATCTGGTGCTCACGGCGCGCCGAGCGCGTATCGCTGCTTGCCTACGGGCGCACCGATATATGGGAAAACAAAGTACTTTCAGGCGTGGCAACGCTTAAAAACCTTCACGTAGCGACCTTGCCTCAAGAAGCCTTGGCAGTGATTGCTCAGAACCTCCCGCGCGCTATTAACTGGGCGGTTATGGTGAGTGAGGGCTCGCTGTTTATCACTGATGAAAACGGCCAGCATGAAATTACTCCGCAGTGGCTGTTAAGGGACCGCTAGGCTATTTCTTTAAAGACATACAGCAAGGTACTGCCAACGGATGGTGCGCGCAGCGAGGGCATATGAACTGGCTATGCCTACTGTTACCCACCTTTGGAACAGCAGGGAGGCAGCGCCTTGCGCCACGGGTGCTGGGTTGTTATTGATGTTTGGCGAATAATATTTCCTTGCTATCTTTTTGCATGTTTACATACAATCAGCAATGTTTGCTAGCGCTCTTCGAGAGCGCTACTTTGGTTTTAACCCTCACTCAAGGGATGAGCAATGTACAACGTCTGCCTGCCTGCTTGGCGCCTGCTTCCCTTTGTAGCAGCAATGAGTCTACTCCCTGCCTTGGCGAATGCAGATAACAACGTCATTTCTGTGACACATGAAAATGACGGTCTAATGAGCAGTGACGATGGGCACTTTACCAGCGGCTTCGAGCTTAATTGGGCATTTAAGCCCAGCCCGGAAAACTGGACCCAGCGTTTAGCTACGGCGCTGCCGGATAGTTTGATAGGCCAGGCAGATTCAGTTGCTTTCCGATTGGTGCACCAGATTTATACGCCGGATGATATCGAGCGCTCTGAGCTAATTGAGGACGACCGCCCCTATGCAGGCCTGGTTTATGCGGGTATGTCACTTTATGAAGATGTTCCGGTAGGACGCTGGCAGCAAGCCACTGATCTTCATATAGAGGCCGGCCTAGTAGGCCCATCATCGCTTGCTGACAGCATTCAGCGTGAGGTACACCGTATTACCAATAGCGAACGTCCAAGTGGCTGGCATAACCAGTTAAAGGATGAGCCGTTGCTTAACCTAACCATGCGTCGTCAGTGGTGGCATAACGTGCCTCTGGCCGGTAAGCGCTTGGCTCACGGTCCCGGTGTCAGCGTTGCCTTGGGCAATCTCAATACCTACGCCAGTGCGGGTTATGGCGTTCGCTGGGGTGATGATGCCAGCGGTATCCCCACGCTTACCCCCAACCCCAGTAACCGTGGCCGCATGACGAGTACAACGGGCTGGCAGTGGTATGTGTTCGCTAATGTCGAAGGCTACTACGTCGCGCATAATCTCACTCTGGATGGCAACGTGTTTTCCAGCAGTCACTCGGTTGACCGTAAAGAGTGGGTAGGAGAAGGGGCCGCTGGTTTTGCCATTGCCTGGGATGGGTGGCAAGCCGTTTTTTCCGGTGTTCAGCGCACACGTGAATTTGATGGCCAGGAAAAGCAGGACAAGTACGGTGCGATTACGCTTTCAAAAAGCTTCTAGTTAAAAAGCCTTCCGGCTAGTTCAGCACATGACCAGGGCAAATGCCCTGGTCATTGTAGAGGTGCGCCATGACTACCGCTTACAGAACAGCTCCTACGCGGATGGAGGGAAGAAACAGCGCTAAGCCCTTATCAATGGATAAGGGCTTTTTAACAAATGATGAACTTGCTGGCTGATTTTTCAGCCCTCTTCGAGAACAGCTACCTTTTAAGAGGAAGAATAAAACGACAGGGATTGTGATTTGTCAGGAGATACGCAATGGAATTGCTTAAGCAAATTACTGATTATCTACAGCAGCAAAAACTCAAATTGGCCACTGCCGAATCATGCACCGCAGGGCTGATTGTCTCTGAGCTGGCCCGTGTGCCCGGTAGCGGGCAGTGCATTGACTGTGGGCTGGCGGTTTATTCCCCGGTGGCAAAAAATCGTTATTTGTCGGTCAGCTTCGATACGATTGATACGTATGGGCTTACCAGTGAAGAAACCTCTCGAGAAATGGCGTTAGGGGCACTTAATAATAACGATGCCACTATAACCGTCGCCAATACCGGGATTGCAGGCCCTGAACCGCATGATGATATTCCCGTCGGTACGGTATGCTTTGCCTGGGCCTTTCGCCATGATCAGAAGACTTACATGATTACCGAGACACGCCGCTTTTCCGGTGATCGTAACGACGTTCGCCTAGCCGCCGCGCACTATGCATTGGAGTGCATTCCTCAATATCACCGTGATGTATTGAACGGTAGCGCGCCATTAGATGAGTAGAACCAAACACATTTCTGCTCTAGCCTGAATAAAACGCTATCCGCTATGGATCAACGTTCGACCGCAAGGAGGCCAGGATGGTAGATCAGCAGGCAACCCAATCGCATATTCAAACGGTTTTGCAGGTAACGCCGCGTATTGACCCGCAGCAAGAGATTGATAAGCGCGTTGATTTTTTGTGTCGCGAAATGATCGATACAGGGCAGCATGCGCTTGTATTGGGCATTAGTGGCGGCGTGGATTCCACGGTAGGTGGCCGCTTGGCGCAGTTAGCGGTTAATAAGGCGCGTGAGCAGGGCATCGACGCCTCTTTTTACGCGATGCGGTTGCCTTATGGTACTCAGCAGGATGAAGACGATGCGCAGAAGGCACTGTCGTTTATTGAACCCGACCATGTGCTGACCGTTAACGTTAAACCGGCAAGTGATGCCCTGCTGGCCGCACTGGAAAAGGGCGGGCTAACGTTTAGAGACGACGCTCACCGCGACTTTGTGTTGGGCAATATCAAGGCGCGCCAGCGTATGGTGACGCAATACGCAGCGGCTGGAGCACGAAGTGGCCTGATGGTCGGCACGGATCAAGCCGCCGAAGCACTAATGGGTTTTTTCACCAAATATGGCGACGGCGCCTGTGATGTTGCGCCGCTCACCGGGCTAACCAAACGCCAAGTACGTGACGTCGGTGCGGCGCTGGGCGCACCCGCCGCGTTGGTTGAAAAGCAGCCCACTGCTGATCTTGAAACGCTCAAACCCCTGTTGGCGGATGAAGTGGCGCTAGGCGTGACTTATGCGGATATTGATGCCTTCCTGGTCGGCGATGCCATCAGCGATGAGGCGTATACCACCATCATTGACACCTATACCCGCACCGAGCATAAACGCCAATTGCCCAAGAGCCCTTAAGTATTTCTCACCAGTAAAGGCTAAACGCCGTCAGGTTAGGTTGTTATGATGCAACCACCTAACCTGCCGTTGAGCCTGCCATGCGTCTACTCCACACCGCCGATTGGCACCTGGGGAGATTGTTTCACAACATCTCACTGCTTGAAGACCAGCGCCACGTTCTAAACCAGCTGATCGAGATCGTCGACCGCGAAGCCGTAGACGCTGTGCTGATTGCGGGCGATATCTATGACCGCTCGGTGCCGCCTTCCGCGGCTGTTACGTTGCTTGATGATGTGCTGGGCGAGCTTTGCCAAGCGCGTGGTTTGCCAGTGGTTATTATTTCCGGCAACCATGACGGCGCCGAGCGCTTGGGCTTTGGCGCACGCCATTTGCGTCAGGCGGGGCTGCACATTCTTTCTGATTTGAGCGCCTGCGATACCCCCGTTACGCTTGCTATCAACGGCGTTGAGGTCGATATTTTTGGCGTGCCCTATGCTGACCCGGAATACGTACGCAGCCAGTTCGGTGAACCGGTCCGCGACTTTGATAGCGCCCACCGCTACTTGCTAACGCGTATTGGTGAGAAGCGCCACGCTACCCGCCCAACGGTACTGATGAGCCACTGCTTTGTAGATGGCGGCAGCGCATCTGATTCCGAGCGCCCGTTAACCCTGGGCGGTGCAGAAAGCGTTGCCTGGGAGCCCATGCAGGGCTTTGACTATGTCGCGCTTGGGCACTTGCATGGCCCGCAATACCGCGGTGGCGAACATATTCGCTACAGCGGCTCGCTGCTTAAATACAGCTTTTCAGAAGCTCGGCAGCGTAAAGGCGTTACGCTTGTGGATATAGGTAACGAGGGAGTGACCGGCATTGAGCATCGCCCGCTGGTGCCCAAGCGCGAAGTGCGCGTGCTGGAAGGCGAACTTGATGAGCTGTTGCGGCAAGGGCGCGAGGACCTCTGTGCCGATGACTACTTGTTGGTTCGGCTAACCGACCGCCACGCTATTTTAGATCCCATGGGCAAGCTGCGCGCGGTTTACCCCAACGTTTTGCACCTCGAAAAGCCCGGCATGCTGGGTGGGCAACAGCGTCAGCAACTGGATCGCGAACGGCTGCGCTTTAATGCCCTGGATATGTTCAGCGATTTCTTCGAACAAACCAGCGGTGATGCCATGAGCGCTGACCAGGCGCGCGCCATGAGTGATGTCATCACCTCCCTCAGCCGCGATGAAGAGGGCCAGTCATGACGCCGCTCGTACTCACCATGCAGGCCTTCGGCCCTTTTGCGGCCGAGGAGACCATCAACTTTTCTCAGCTGGGTAGAAGCCCGCTGTTTTTGATCAACGGCCCGACAGGCGCCGGGAAAAGCTCGATTCTGGACGCCATCTGCTTCGCGCTTTATGGCCAGACCACCGGAGAAGAACGCTCGGGCACCCAGATGCGCTGCGACCAGGCCGCCGATACGTTGCTAACTGAAGTAACGCTGGATTTTTACCTGCGCGGAGAAAACTACCGGGTGCGCCGCGCGCCTCAGCAGGAGCGCCCTAAAGCGCGAGGCGAAGGGACGACAACGCAAAACGCAGAAGCCCAGCTGTGGCGGCTAACCGCTGACGACAAGGAAAATGAGTGCCTCGTCGCGCGTAGCGTTAACGATGCTACCGCCCAAGTGCAGGCACTGCTGGGGCTGGATGCCAGCCAGTTCCGCCAGGTGATGGTGCTGCCCCAGGGCAAGTTCCGCGAACTGTTGCTGGCGGAGTCAAAAGATCGCGAAAAGATTTTTTCCCAGCTATTTCAAACCCATATTTTTCAACGCATTGAAGAGCATCTGCGCACCCAGGCCAACCAGATAGACCGAGCGGTGAAAGATCACCAGCACCGTGTCCAGGGCATTCTGGATGCAAGCGACATTGAAAGTGAAGCGGCGCTTATTGAGGCGCTGGAAGCGCTGGCGCCAGAGCATCAGGCTGCTGAAAAGGCGTTAGCCATTGCTAAACAGCACCGTGAACAGGCAGAGGCTGCCGAGCGCCAGGGGCAGGAGTGCCAGGCGCTTTTTGACCGCCATACGGCATTGGGCGCAGAAAAAAACCAGCGGCTACACCAGCAGCCGGAAATAGAGCGTGCCCAACAGCGCCTAAGCGCCCATGAACAAACCCAGGCGCTGGTCGAACCCTTTCACCGCGTACAAACAGCGCAGCAAACGGCAAGCGCTACCCAGCAAGGGCGCGTTCAGGCTCAAACGGCTGTTGAAAAACAGCAGGCGACGCATCAACACGCTCAGCAAGCGTTACACCAGGCACAAACCCGCTACCAGCAATTGCCGGAACGCCGTGAACAGGCTGGCCGTTTACAGCAAGCGTTGGAGCAATTTCAGGCGCTCACTGGTGTGGAGCAGGCGTTACACCAGGCGCAACAAACATGGCAAAGCCTGTATCGGCAGCTTGACCAACAAACGCAGCAGCGCGACACCATCGCTGAACAGGGCGAGGCACTTGCCGCCAGGCTGAAAGCAGAGCAGATAGAGCGCAATCACCTTGCAGGCTGCGATGAAATGTTAAAAAGCCGCCAAGCGCTGCATGCGCAGCGGCAAACACTGGCCGGGCTTGAATCCCAGCGCGCTGCATTGGCCGAGCAAGTGGCTCAGGCGGCAAGCGATGTTGAGCATCATCAGCAAACGGTTGAGCGCTATAAGCGTCGCGCCACCGAGCAAGAGATGCACTGGCACCAGGGCCAAGCCGCGTTACTCGCCGCTCGGCTGGAATCCCAGCAGCCCTGCCCGGTGTGTGGCAGCTGTGATCACCCGGCACCCGCCGTACAAGAGCAGCCCCCCGTTACCCAGGCCGATGTGAAGCGCGCACGCACGGAGCATGAGCAGGCGCATCAAGCGCTGGTGCAAGCTCAACAGTTGCAGCAGCGTTTGACCCAACAGCTTAAGTATAACGATGAGCAGAGCGAGTACTTGCGTCACACGCTGGGCGAGTGGGGCGCCAAGCCATTAAGCGCACTGGAGGCTGCTTGCCAGGAGAGCCAGCGACATGTTGAGCGCTATCAAGTGCTTACTCGAGAGTTGGCAACCCAGGAGCGCACACTTGAGCAACAGCGCAGCGAATGGAAAGCGCTGGATACCCAGATAAAGGCACAACAGCCTGAGTTAGAGGCCGCCCAAAAGCGGTGTCATCAGCTGGAAGCCCAATGTGAGCAACTGCGCAGGGCGTTGCCCGAGCCACATGGGTCACTTGAGGCGCTGCAGGCAGAGCTTGGCCGTGTGCAAAGCGACATTCAGCAGTCTGAGGCGGCGTGGCAATCTGCTCAGGAGAGTGCTCATCACGCACAAACGGCGCTGGCCCGCGCCGAAACCACACTGTCAGATATTGCCCAGCGCGCCGCCGCCGCGACTCAGGCGCTAAGCGCGGCCCAAAACGAATGGCAACTGGCGCTAAGCAGTAGCGCTTTCGACAACGACGCTGACTTCATTCAGGCCCGTCTGGAAGCGCCCGAGCGCCAGGCGCTTATTGAAACCGTCACCCTCTTTCAGCAGGCGCTGGCCAAGCTGGATGGTCAGCTTGAGGATAGCCAGACACGCCTTGAGGGGCTAACACCGCCTGATTTAACCGCTCTGGCGGAGCAAGTGGCTAGCGCGCAGGCGCATGAGCAGGTTTGTAATCAAACCTACCAGCGCTTGGCGGCTCGGATTGCACAGCTAACCGCCACTCAGCAAAAGCTCAAGGCCGCCCATGCCGCCGAGGCGGAGCTTGAAGCCGAGTATCGGCTGTGGGGAACGCTGAGCGAGATCGCCAATGGGCGCACCGGGCATCGCATTAGCCTGCAGCGCTTTGTGCTTGGCGTGCTGTTGGATGATGTGCTTATCCAGGCATCCGAGCGGCTGGTGCGAATGAGCCGGGGGCGTTATCAGTTGGTGCGCCGTGAAGACCCCTCCAAAGGAAATAAGGCGTCCGGCCTGGAGCTGGATGTTGCCGATACCTATACCGGTAAAAATCGCCCCGTCGCGACGCTTTCGGGTGGCGAATCGTTTATGGCCGCGCTGGCGCTAGCATTGGGGCTCTCTGACGTGGTGCAGGCGTATGCCGGTGGCATTCAGCTCGATACGCTATTTATCGATGAAGGTTTTGGCAGTCTGGACCAGGATGCCCTTGACCAGGCCATTGCGATGCTGAGCGAGCTGCAAATGGGCGGGCGCATGATTGGAATTATTTCTCATGTCAGCGAACTCAAAGAGCAAATGCCGGTTCGTATAGAAGTACGTGCCAGCCGTCAGGGAAGCACGGTACAAGTGCAAGGTGTTATACCGGCGTAGGTCCTCTAAACTCAGTAGGATCTATGAGTGCATTCGTTATCAGTACGTATATTGTCAATACAGCCTGTCAGCCAAGGAGTACAAGGATGAACGCTAGTAAAATTCTTCAACAGCTTATGCAGCAGGCCGGCGGCAGCCAAAAAGGCAGCAGCGGAGTCAATGTGAAGGGCATGCTGGAGGGCTTGTCTCGTCAGTTGGGCGGGGGCGGTAGTGATCAGCGCTCAAGCCAGTCGGGAAGTTCCAGCGGGTTCGATATGAAAAGCCTTTTGGGCGGTGGCGCCATGGGCATGCTGGTCGGTTCCAAACGTGGCCGGAGCATGGGCGGTAAGGCGCTTAAGTATGGTGCCATTGCTGGGGTTGGCATGCTGGCCTGGAAGGCCTGGCAGAATTCACAGGCCGCTAAAAATCAACCCGCCGCCAGCAGTAACGCAGAAGGCGAGCGTGTTGATGTATTAAGCGGTGAGGTTCAGGAGCGGCGTAGCCTTGAACTGCTGCAGGCCATGATAATGGCAGCTCGCGCCGATGGGCATATTGATGAGCAGGAGCAGGTGCTGATTACGGAGCAGATCGATGCGCTAGGGGCCGACCAGGAAATGCATAACTGGGTCGAAAGGCAGCTAAAGGCTCCATTGGATGCCGAAGCGCTTGCCCGCGAAGCGGACTCGCCCCAGGCTGCCCGGGAAATGTATTTAATGAGTGTCGCAGTAACTGATGACCAGAACCCCATGGAGCGCGCCTGGTTGGATCAACTGGCGCAAGCGTTAAAGCTTACCCCGGATGTCACCAAAGAGCTTGAGCACCAGGCCCAGCAGGCGGGCTGATAGCGTTTTCGTTTTCACACTAAAAAGCGCCGCCAGGATGTTGGCGGCGCTTTATTTTTACCGGTGGCAATAGCCTAAACGGCGTTATCGATTACTCCTGAATTTGACCCGCCAAAGGGCATTTCCAGGGTGGCAATAAAAAGTGCGTACGTCTTTTATCAATGGTTGGCTGGCGTATGTATTCGTGATAGTTCCGTCCATCTTTTTAAAGCCAGTTTCTTTAAAGCGAGGGCCATACTTCGTTCAGCGTACGTAATGCCGCGTCAATGGGAGGTTCTTCTGCACGATCATGGCGCCAAATCAGGCTAAGTGCGCAGGGCAGGCAAATATTGCTGGCAACGACAAGGCCGCTTTCCTGACGCTCGGTCATAGCCAGAGCATCGCGCGCAAGGCTCAGGCCAACGCCTGCGCGGACTAAGTCCAGCATGCAGGCCTCCTGATCGACCTGAGCGACGCGATTGGGTGTGGCGCCACTGCTGGCAAGTGTGTGTTGTAAAAGGCGGTGATGGGCCGAGTCCTCTGGCGTGACGATCCAGGGCAAGCGGGCCAGGGCTTCCCAGCGCGTATCGGCCAGTTGGGCATCCCAGCCCATCGGGGCAACAACGTAGTAGTGAAAGTGGGTCAGCTCGCGCCAGGCAAGCGCCTCATGGTGGGTTCCCAGGCCGGGTGGCGCCAGGTAAAACCCCACATCCAGGTCGCCTTGCTCAACACGCCTTAACGTATTGCCGCTCATCCCATGATGAAGCTCGGTTTCAAGCTGCGGTGCTTGCGTCATTAGGCGGCGCAGGAAAGCGCCCAGGCGAATAAATTCTGGATCGACAATCGTGCCTATCTTGAGCTTGCCTCTTGGCGTGCTGTGCAACGTATTGGCCGTTTGCTCAAAAGCATAGGCGCTTGCCAGGGCTTTCTCGGCGGAGGGTAGCAGGGCATGGCCATCAGGCGTTAGCGCTAAGCCCTGGGGGCGGCGTTCAAACAAAGTAAGCCCCAAGCTTAGCTGAAGCTGCTTCAACTTTAGGCTGATGGCGGGCTGGGTAAGGTGCAGTTGCTCAGCCGCGCGTGAGACGCTGCCTAGACGGGCGACCATGACAAATGCCCGTAGTGTCGCGTATTCGTGCATGGCGCCTCCTGGTTTTCATTTTGTTATTAGCAGAGCTTATATCCCGGTTTAAATTTACTCAATTGATCGCGCCAACAATCACGCTAGTCTGGGCAGATCCCATTGGTTCTGCTTATAAAGGTAGTGATGATGACAACAACAGCCATTCAGCACTTTATTAATGGTCAGATCAGCGAAGGTCGCTCTGGCGATGCCCAGGATGTGTTTAACCCAGCCACCGGCCAAGTCACCGGCCGTGTCGCCCTGGCGTCACAAAGCGATGTGGAGGCGGCTGTAAATGCGGCCAGTGCAGCGTTTCCTGCGTGGGCCGATACGCCGCCCATTCGCCGGGCCCGAGTGCTGTTCAAGTTTCTGGAATTATTGAATACGCATAAAGATGCCCTCGCTGAGGCGATCACCCAAGAGCATGGCAAGGTATTTACCGATGCCCAGGGCGAGGTGGCGCGCGGGATCGATGTTGTCGAGTTTGCCTGCGGTATCCCCCAACTGCTTAAGGGTGACTACACCGAGCAGGTCAGTACCGGTATTGATAATTGGACAACCCGGCAACCGCTGGGCGTTGTGGCGGGTATTACGCCGTTTAACTTCCCGGTCATGGTGCCGATGTGGATGTTCCCTATCGCCATCGCCACGGGTAACACCTTTATTCTCAAACCAAGCCCGCTTGACCCTAGCGCGTCACTAATGCTGGCAGACCTTCTGAAGCAGGCCGGTTTGCCCGATGGCGTGTTTAACGTGGTGCAGGGAGGGAAGGAGTCTGTTGAAGCATTAATTGATCACCCCGAGGTCAAAGCGCTCTCGTTTGTTGGCTCGACGCCAATTGCCAACCTGATCTATGAGCGGGGTGCCAAGCACGGCAAGCGCGTGCAGGCATTGGGCGGGGCGAAAAACCATATGGTCGTGATGCCTGATGCGCACCTGGATAAAGCGGTGGATGCGTTAATCGGCGCCGCCTACGGCTCGGCGGGCGAACGCTGCATGGCGATTAGCGTAGCGGTACTGGTCGGCGACGTGGCGGATAGCGTGGTGCCCAGGCTTGCCGAGCGCGCTAAAGCGCTAAAAGTAAAAAATGGCATGCAGCTGGATGCCGAAATGGGGCCGATCGTAACGCGTCAGGCCCACCAGCGTATTACCGGCTACATCGAAAAAGGCGTGTCTGAAGGCGCGAAACTGATCGTGGATGGCCGCGAGTTTAATGCTGCCCAGGTGGGTAGTGACTGTGCCGACGGCTTCTGGATGGGCGGCACGCTTTTCGACCACGTCACGCCGGAAATGACGATCTATAAAGAGGAGATCTTTGGCCCGGTGTTGGTGTGCGTACGCGTGCCGGATGTCGCGACGGCCATTCAGTTAATCAACGACCATGAATTCGGTAACGGCGTCAGCTGTTTTACCGAAAGCGGCAGCGTGGCAAGAGAGTTTGGGTGCCGTATTCAGGTCGGCATGGTCGGTATCAATGTGCCTATCCCGGTGCCGATGGCGTGGCACGGCTTTGGCGGTTGGAAGCGCTCACTGTTCGGCGATACCCACGCCTACGGTGAGGAGGGCGTACGTTTTTATACCAGGCAGAAGTCAATTATGCAGCGCTGGTCAGACTCGATTGATAACGGGGCTGAGTTTGTGATGCCGACGGCCAAATAAGTCGATGCGGAGCAAGGCAAATGACACAACAACAAACCTTGGCATTTGACTACATTGTGATAGGCGCAGGCACCGCAGGGTGCCTGATGGCCAACCGGTTAAGCGCCGACCCGAATAATCGGGTGCTTCTAATCGAAGCGGGTGGGCGCGATAACTATCACTGGATTCATATTCCGGTGGGGTATCTGTACTGCATTAATAACCCGCGCACCGATTGGCTGTTTCGCACCGAGCCAGAACAAGGCCTGAACGGCCGTTCGCTGATTTACCCGCGGGGTAAAACCCTAGGCGGCTGTTCGAGTATCAACGGCATGATTTATATGCGCGGCCAGGCGCGCGACTACAACCACTGGGCTGAGGTCGTGGGTGATGATGCGTGGCGGTGGGAGAACTGCCTGCCGGACTTTATGCAGCATGAAAGCCACTACCGGCTGGATGAAGGAGGCGATGCGGATGCCGAGCAGCGCGAGTTTCACGGCGATAGCGGTGAGTGGCGGGTTGAAAAGCAGCGCTTGAAGTGGGAAGTGTTGGACGACTTCGCCGAGGCGGCCGTGCAGGCCGGTATTCCACGCACCGAGGATTTTAACCGTGGCAATAATGAAGGCGTTGCTTACTTTGAAGTCAACCAGCGTAATGGCTGGCGCTGGAACACCGCCAAGGCGTTTTTACGCCCTGCGCTTAAACGTAACAACCTGACGCTTTGGCACTCTACCCAGGTGAATCGGCTCTGCTTTGAAGATGATCAGGGCAGCCCGCTCTGTAACGGAGTAGACGTTACAGAGCGCGGGAAAAATCTGAACGCCCGCGCCAGCAAAGAAGTAATTTTGTGCGCCGGTGCCATTGGCTCGCCGCATCTTTTACAGCTATCGGGTATTGGGCCTAAAGCACATATTGAAGAACACGCCATTGAGGTAGTGCATGACCTGCCGGGTGTAGGCGAGAACCTGCAAGATCATCTTCAGATCCGCTCAGTGTATCGTGTCACCAATGCAAAAACGCTCAATGCAGTAGCAGGCACTTTGCTGGGTAAAGCAGGCATTGGCTGGGAGTATCTGTGCAAGCGCACCGGCCCCATGAGCATGGCACCTTCACAACTTGGCGCCTTTACGCGCAGCTCTAACGAGTATGAGCACGCGAATATTCAGTATCACGTTCAGCCATTAAGCCTTGAGGCATTTGGGCAGCCGCTACATCCTTATCCGGCCATTACCGCCAGCGTATGCAACTTAAATCCGAGCAGTCGTGGAACAGTCCGCCTGAAAAGCTCCAATCCAGCTGATGCTCCGGCTATTTCGCCCAACTATTTAAGTACCCACGAGGATCGAAAGGTGGCCGCTGATTCACTGCGCGTTACTCGGCACATTGCAGCGCAAGCGGCTTTTTCCAAATATGCTCCCGAGGAGGTTAAACCGGGGCTTGAGTATCAAAGTGATGACGAGCTAACGCGCTTGGCAGGCGACATAGGTACCACCATTTTTCATCCCGTAGGCACAACACGGATGGGTTGTGCTGATGATCCGATGGCCGTTGTGGATGCTAAATTACGAGTGCTGGGCGTCAAGGGGTTACGCGTTGCGGATGCGGGGATAATGCCCACCATCACCAGCGGTAATACAAACTCGCCCACGCTAATGATTGCAGAAAAAGCGGCTAAATGGATTTTAGAGGAAAATGTGTTGCATTAACTTTTTTTTTAAGCATAGTGTTGACGTGTGACCTGGTTAGGCGCATTCTTAAACGCAGTTGGTTAGCAAGTCGAACGTTGTCAGCAGTATCGAACGCCTAAGCGTGAGTCTGGTGAAAGTTTCTTGTTCTACCCACTGCAATTCGGGTATTTCCCGGCTTTACATTAAGCTACATCGAGGATTTCGATCATGGCAACTGGTACCGTTAAGTGGTTTAACGACACTAAAGGTTTCGGCTTCATTTCTCCGGACGACAATGGCGACGATCTGTTCGCGCATTTCTCTGAAATTCAAGCTGACGGTTTCAAAACTCTGCAAGACGGCCAGAAGGTTTCCTTCGACGTCACTCAGGGTAAGAAAGGCCTTCAGGCTTCCAACATCAAAGTTCTGGGTTAATTCTCAGCATTTGATGTTCGCTGCTAGCGCCAAGCGCTAGTATGCTGAAAAAACGCTCGTGAGCGTAATGCCGTTCGGTTAACGATGACCGAAGGCTCTAAGAAAATCCGGTATTCTTCATTGGATACCGGATTTTTTTGTGCCTATTCAACAGACATTGCTCGATATTGATGAGCTACATTCCTTCACTGGCCTCAGCGCCTTTGCCCAGCATATCCCTGTCGAATGGATAGAGTCTGCTCTTCACCTTTCTGGATGACCGTCCTCGACCATCAAGGCCGAGGACGGTAAAAATATCCAAAACCGCTATCCAGTAAATCGCAAGGCGGCGCCGCTTAAGTGAACAGCATTACGAGCCTAGCGCCGGGGCTTTTTGCTATCCACTTCCCAGCTAGAAGCGTCACAGGTGCCACTACCGAGCAAATCAGATACAGCAGACATTGCGGTTAGAGTCTTTTGATGGGCAGGAAGGATTCAACCCCGCTGAAGCGGGGTCTGGTGGTTAGGCGACCTGATTCATAAGGCTGTCGTAAGGGATTTTCAGGCCGTCATGAAGTCTTTTTATCATGCCCAGGCTTAGCTTGCGCTTACGATTCAATACCTCAGAGACGCGGCCACTAGGACCGATATAAGCCTCAAGGTCGCGCTGCGTTAGTCCCTGTTGCTCCATGCGAAATTTGATAGCTTCGATGGGGTCGGACGGGCCAATGGGATAGTGCTTATCCTCGTACTTCTCAATAAGGATGGAAAGCACTTCAATTTCATCGGCTTCAGGAGAGTCCGGCGCGGCACTCCAAAGCTCTTCTAGGCGAGCGAAAGCGCGATCAAGGTCGCTATCATTACGGATGGGCTGAATGTTCATCATATTGTCTCCGCATCAGTTTTATCGTACTGAGCATGGGTGCCGACGAATCGAACCCAGGCAATTTGCTGCTCATAACGAATGGATAGGATTACCCGGTACTTATTGCCGCCGATATTGAAAACAGCGCGCCCACCTTTAAGGATGCTGGCTGTTCTAATATCAGCCTTTAGTTGCTGTGGTGTTTCCCAAGATGCCTTTAGCATCATGTTATACCACTCGGTCAGCGGGGTTTCGGCATCGCCATAGCCCTGCTCCCAAAACTCTTTCAGCGTACGCTTTGCTATGACTCTCATGCCATCTCCCAATATGGGATATTGTAGCTCCTCCCAATTTGGGAGTAAAGCTTGATTCCAACAAGCTAGCGCCGCCTTTCCTTTGAAAGCTAAGATTGATTAGAACGCCCATATCGTCAGATGCCGCTAAGCGCGTCCCCAGTGATCGACTGCATGCCTTTCAGGGGGCGCTTACGGCGGAGGGCTGAAGGAGGCTGAATTCTTGGCGCGAGAGAATGAAGAAACGCGATACCGTATTTCGATCGATTCCAGTGGCACCATGGATATATCGCCTACTGCCTAC